>CAKZJN010000477.1 GCA_936943465.1 uncultured Rhodoferax sp. | reverse complement strand
TACATTGCCGCCGTGGAGCGCGCCAAGGAACTGATTGCCGGCGGCGACTTCATGCAGGTTCAGGTGGGCCAGCGCATCAAGAAACGCTACACCGAATCCCCCTTGAGCCTTTACCGGGCCTTGCGCTCGCTCAACCCCAGCCCCTATATGTATTACTACAACTTCAGTGGTGCAGACGGGCAGGGCGGCGACTTCCATGTGGTGGGCGCGTCACCTGAAATTCTGGTGCGCCAGGAGCAGGTGGTGACCGACGGCTTGACCGAACAGAAAGTCACGATTCGCCCGCTGGCCGGCACTCGCCCGCGCGGTGCCACGCCCGAACTCGACAAGGCGGCCGAGGAAGAACTGGTCGGCGACCCCAAAGAGCGCGCCGAGCACGTGATGCTGATTGACCTAGCGCGCAACGACATCGGCCGCATTGCCAAGACGGGCACGGTCAAGGTGACCGACGCCTTCTGTGTGGAACGCTACAGCCACGTGATGCATATCGTGAGCAATGTGGAAGGTACGCTCCTTGAGGGCATGACCAGCATGGATGTGCTGAAAGCCACCTTCCCGGCCGGCACGTTGACCGGTGCGCCCAAGGTGCATGCGATGGAGCTGATTGACGAGTTGGAGCCTATTAAGCGCGGTATTTACGGTGGCGCCTGCGGCTACCTGAGCTACGCCGGCGACATGGATGTGGCGATTGCCATCCGTACCGGCATCATCAAGAACCAGACCCTGTATGTGCAGGCGGCGGCCGGGGTGGTGGCCGATAGCGTGCCCGAGCTGGAATGGAAAGAAACCGAAGCCAAGGCCCGCGCCTTGCTGCGTGCCAGCGAGCTGGTTGAGGAGGGATTGGAATGAGCGCCGACAAGAAGATCAAGCTGTTGATGGTGGATAACTACGACAGCTTCACCTACAACATCGTGCAGTACTTCGGGGAACTGGGTGCCGAGGTCGAGGTGTTCCGCAATGACGAAATCACGCTGGAAGAAATCGCCGCCCGCAAGCCGGATCGCCTGGTGATTTCGCCCGGCCCCTGTTCGCCCAACGAGGCGGGCATCTCGGTTCCGGCCATTCGTCACTTTATGGGCAAGCTGCCGATTCTGGGCGTCTGCTTGGGGCACCAGAGCATCGGCGCTGCGCTGGGCGGCACCATCATCCGCGCGCAGGAGTTGATGCACGGAAAGACCTCGGTGATCACCACCACGCAAGAAGGCGTGTTCGCCAATCTGCCGAAGCAGTTCACGGTAAACCGTTACCACTCGCTGGCGATTCAGCGCAGCACCTGCCCCAAAGAGCTGACTGTGACGGCGTGGACGGACGACGGCGAAATCATGGGCGTGCGCCACAATGGACTGCCGTTCGATGTGCGCATGGAAGGCGTGCAGTTCCACCCGGAAAGCATCCTCACCGAGCACGGCCACGCCATGCTGAAAAACTTTTTGGGGTAAACCTTATGCTCGTCGATCTACGCAGCGACACCGTGACCCAGCCGACGGCTGCGATGCGTGCGGCCATGGCCACGGCGCCGCTGGGCGACGATGTGTTTGGCGACGACCCCAGCGTCAATGCCTTGCAGGAACGCGTTGCGGCGCTGCTCGGCTTTGAGGCGGCGCTGTTTATGCCGACCGGCACGCAAAGCAACCTGTGCGGCATCCTGGCCCACTGCCAGCGTGGCGACGAGTACATCGTGGGCCAGATGGCGCACACCTACCGCTGGGAAGGCGGCGGCGCGGCCGTGTTGGGCAGCGTGCAACCGCAGCCGCTCAACCACCAGCCGGACGGCACGCTGGCCCTTGCCGATATAGAAGCGGCCATCAAACCCGACGACGCCCATTTCGCCAAGTCGCGTTTGCTCACACTGGAAAACACCTGGGGTGGCAAGCTGCTGCCCTTTGACTACGTGCAGGCGGCAACCGCCCTGGCAGCCAGTCGGGGGTTGGGCCGGCATCTGGACGGAGCTCGCCTGTTTAACGCCGCCACCTTGCAGGCGGCGCAAAAAGCCAGCGATCCGTATTCAGAAGCCCGTGCTATTGCCGGCTGTTTTGACAGTGCCTCGGTGTGTTTCAGCAAAGGCTTGGGCGCGCCCGTTGGGTCGGCTTTGTGCGGCAGTAAAGACTTCATTGCCCGCGCCCACCGCATTCGCAAGATGACCGGAGGCGGTATGCGTCAGGCTGGCGTACTGGCGGCAGCGGCCCTGCATGCGCTCGACCACCATGTGTTGCGCCTGGCCGACGACCATGCGCTGGCGCAGCGACTGGCCGATGGATTGACGGGCATTGCGGGGCTGGAGGTGGATGCACCGCAGACCAACATTGTGTTTGTCGATCTGGTGGGGGCCGCGCGGGAGCAGTCTGCCGACTTGCTGTCTTTCTTGAAGACACAGGGCGTGCTGGCCACCGGCTTGTACCGCCTGCGTTTTGTCACGCACCTGGATGTGGATGCGGCAGGCATTGACCACGCCATTGGCGCGGTGAGGCAGTTCTTCAAGGCCTGAACGCCATGCCGACGAGTCAACTGGTTCTGTTCGTCTGCGCCGGTTGGCTGCTCAATCTGACGCCGGGGCCGGACGTGTTGTACATCGTGTCGCACGCGCTGCGCAGCGGAGCCCGCGCCGGCGTGGTTGCGGGCTTCGGCATTACGGCCGGTTGCTTTGTGCACATTTTTGCGGCGGCGCTGGGTGTTGCCGCCTTGCTGGCTTCTGCGGCCTGGGCCTTTAGCCTGCTGAAATGGGCCGGTGCGGCGTACCTGGGCTATGTGGGCGTCAAGCTGCTGCTGTCACGCTCTTCAGGTGCTGGGCTGAAGGTTGACGGCGCGCTTGCGGCGCAGCCGCAAACGGCAGGCTTGTGGAGCGTGTTTGCCGGGGGCTTCTGGACCAATGCGCTGAATCCTAAAGTGGCCATTTTCTTTTTGGCCTTCGTTCCGCAGTTCATCGCCCCGGGCACCGAGCATCCCACCCTGGCTTTTCTGGCCTTGGGCCTGCTGTTCAACATCAACGCCATTCCGGTCAACATGGGCTGGGCCTTCGCCGCCGCCTGGATGGCGCGCCACGCCAGCCTGGTGCAGCGCGGCATGCACTGGCTTGACCGCTGCGCCGGTATCCTCTTTATCGCTTTCGGACTGAAGCTCGCCTTCACCGACAATCCCGCACATTAAGGAATTCCAAATGCCCCAAACCAAAGGCCTCATCACTCCGCAAGAAGCGCTGCAGCGCACGATTGAGCACCGCGAGATTTTTCACGACGAAATGCTGCACCTGATGCGCCAGATCATGTCGGGCGAGGTGTCACCGGTCATGATTGCGGCGATCACCGCCGGCTTGCGGGTGAAGAAGGAAACCATCGGCGAAATTACGGCGGCCGCGCAGATCATGCGGGAGTTTTCCACCAAGGTGGAAGTGGCCGACAAGTCGGGTCTGGTCGATATCGTGGGCACCGGCGGTGACGGCTCGCACACCTTCAATATCTCCACCTGTTCCATGTTTGTGGCCGCTGCTGCGGGTGCCAAGGTCAGCAAGCACGGCGGGCGCAGCGTCAGCAGCAAGAGCGGTAGCGCCGACGTGATGGAGGCGCTGGGCGTGAATATCAACCTGACGCCGGTGCAAATCGCCCAATGCCTGACCGAGACCGGCGTGGGGTTTATGTTTGCCCCCAACCACCATCCGGCCATGAAAAATGTAGCGCCGGTTCGCCGCGAAATGGGCATCAAGACCATCTTCAACCTGCTCGGCCCGCTGACCAATCCGGCCGGTGCAGCCAACATTTTGATGGGCGTGTTTCACCCCGATCTGGTGGGTATTCAGGTGCGTGCGCTGCAACGACTCGGTGCCGAGCATGCGGTGGTGGTGTATGGCCGCGACGGTATGGACGAGGTGAGTCTGGGCGCCGCCACGCTGGTGGGCGAACTGAAAGACGGCGAGATTCGTGAGTACGAAATTCACCCCGAAGACTTTGGCATGGTCATGGCCAGCAACCGGGCCTTGAAGGTAGAAGATGCCGCAACGTCCAAGGCCATGCTGATGGGCGTGCTGGACAACCAGAGTGGCCCTGCCAAGGACATCGTGGCTCTGAATGCCGGCGTGGCTTTGTATGCGGCCAATGTGGCGACCACCATGCAGGACGGCATTCAGCGTGCCTACGCGGCGATTGAATCCGGCGCGGCCAAGGCCAAGTTGGACGCGCTGGTGGCCCTGTCTTCCCGTTTGGCAAGCTGAGGTTTTTATGAGCGATATTCTCGACAAAATCGTTGCCGTCAAGCACCAGGAAGTAGCCGCTGCCCGCAAGCGCAAATCACAGGATGCGGTGCGGGCCGACGCCGAGTCGCGCGTACTGACGCGGGACTTCGTGGGGGCCATCAAGGCCAAAATTGCCGCAGGCAAACCGGCCGTGATTGCCGAGGTGAAAAAAGCCAGCCCGTCCAAGGGCGTGCTGCGCCCCGACTTCATCCCGGCGGACATTGCGCAAAGCTATGCCGAGTTCGGTGCGGCCTGCCTGTCGGTGCTGACCGATGTGCAGTTTTTTCAAGGCAGCGTGGATTACCTCAAGCAGGCGCGGGCTTCTTGCCAGTTGCCGGTGCTGCGCAAGGACTTCATGGTCGATGCCTACCAGATCTATGAGTCGCGCGCGATGGGTGCCGACGCCATCCTGCTGATCGCCGCGTGTCTGGACGATGCGCAAATGAAAGACCTCGAAGCCATTGCACTGGGGCTGGATATGGCGGTGCTGGTGGAAGTGCATGACCAGACCGAACTGGAGCGGGCGCTCAAGCTCAAAACGCCTTTGCTGGGCATCAACAACCGCAACCTCAAAACCTTCGAGGTCTCGCTGGACACCACGCTGGGCATGCGCAGCCAGGTTCCGGCGGACCGCATTCTGGTCACCGAGAGTGGCATCCACACCCGCGATGACGTACTGCGCATGGGCGCTGCGGGCGTCAATGCGTTCCTGGTGGGTGAGGCCTTCATGCGCGCGCCGGAACCCGGTGAGGCGCTGGCCAAACTGTTTGGCTGATGTCGGATCTGCTGGATACGGACGGCGCGACGCCAAGCCAATTGCTACGGGCTGAACCGGCGGATTGGCCGGTTGCTGCCGGTTGGCAGGGCTTGGT
>CAKZJN010000476.1 GCA_936943465.1 uncultured Rhodoferax sp. | reverse complement strand
TTTGAGGACGGCACCGACATCTACTGGGCCCGCTCGCGCGTGTTGGAGTACCTGAACTTTGCATCGGGGCGCATGCCCAAGGGCGTGACGCCGGCGCTCGGGCCCGACGCAACCGGCGTGGGTTGGGTCTACCAGTACGCGCTGGTGGCCAAGAACCAGACGCTGGCCGAACTGCGCACGATTCAGGACTGGTATTTGCGCTACCAGTTGGCCAAGGCACATGGCGTGTCCGAGGTGGCGTCCATCGGTGGCTTTGTGCAGACCTACCAGGTGACTGTCGATCCGATCAAGCTGCGCGCCTACGGCATTCCGCTGGCCAAGGTTTCGCAGACCATTCGTGACAGCAACCGCGACGTGGGCG
Source organism: uncultured Rhodoferax sp. (assembly GCA_936943465.1). Classification (GTDB taxonomy): domain Bacteria; phylum Pseudomonadota; class Gammaproteobacteria; order Burkholderiales; family Burkholderiaceae_C; genus Allorhodoferax. The sequence continues at coordinate 8,882 of CAKZJN010000476.1, read as the reverse complement.
GCCGCGCCATCGAGATGGCGGAAACCGAATACATGGTGCGCGGCAAGGGTTACCTGCGCGGTGTGTCGGACATCGAGAACCTGGTGCTCAAAAGCGAAAAGGGCACGCCGGTGCTGGTGCGTGACATTGCGCGGGTGGAACTGGTGCCCGACGAGCGGCGCGGTATTACGGAACTGAATGGCGAGGGCGAGGTGGTGTCGGGCATTGCCATGGCGCGCTACGGCCAGAACGCGCTGGAGGTGATTGCCAACATCAAGGACAAGATTGCCGAGGTGTCGGCCGGACTGCCCGAGGGCGTCAGCATCATTGCGGTGTACGACCGCTCGGACTTGATTCACCGCGCCATTGAGACCTTGAAGCACACGCTGCTGGAAGAAAGCCTGATCGTGGCTGCCGTGTGCGTCATCTTTTTGTTGCACGTGCGCTCGGCGCTGGTAGCCATATTGATGCTTCCGGTGGGCGTGCTGATGGCGTTTATCGCCATGCGCCTGCTGGGTATGAACTCCAACCTGATGAGCCTGGGCGGCATTGCGATTGCCATTGGTGCCATGGTGGATGCGGCGATTGTGATGATCGAAAACGCGCACAAGCACATTGAGCGACTGCAGCCGGGTGAGTCGCGTTCTGAAGCCATGATTGCCGCCTGCAAGGAGGTCGGCCCGGCGCTGTTCTTCTCGCTGCTGATCATCACCGTGTCATTTCTTCCGGTGTTCACGCTGGAGTCGCAGGAAGGGCGGCTGTTCTCGCCGCTGGCCTATACCAAGACCTTTGCGATGGCCGGGGCCGCACTCTTGTCGGTGACGCTGGTGCCGGTGCTGATGATGCTGTTCATCAAAGGCCCGGTCATGCCCGAAGCCAAAAACCCGGTGAACCGCTTCCTGATCTGGCTCTATCGCCCGGTGATCGCTTGGGTGATGCGCTGGAAGAAGCTGACGATTGCGCTGGCGGTGCTGGCCATGGGCGTGTCGATTTACCCGGCATCCAAGCTCGGTTCGGAGTTCATGCCCACGCTCAACGAAGGCACGCTGCTGTACATGCCCTCGAGCTTGCCGGCCATGTCGATTACCAAGGCGGCGGAGTTGCTGCAAACGCAGAACAAGATCATCAAGAGCTTCCCGGAAGTGGAGTCGGTTTACGGCAAGGCGGGCCGCGCCAACACCGCCACCGACCCGGCGCCGACCGAGATGTTCGAGACGGTGATCAACCTCAAACCCGAATCCGAGTGGCGACCGGGGCTGACCACCGACAAGTTGATTGCCGAACTCGACAAGGCCTTGCAGTTCCCCGGTGTTTCCAACGCCTGGACCATGCCGATCAAGGCGCGCATTGACATGCTCTCCACCGGCATCCGCACGCCGATTGGCATCAAGGTGTTTGGCAAAGACCTGAACGAGATGGAGCGCTTGGCCAAAGAAATTGAGGCGGTAGTGAAAAAAGTGCCGGGCACCACCTCGGCCTTTGCCGAGCGCATTACCGGCGGCTACTACATCAACATCGAGCCCGACCGCATGGCACTCGCACGCTACGGGTTGGCGGTGGGGGACTTGCAGGACGTGATTGGCACCGCGCTGGGTGGCGAAATGGTGACCACCACGGTGGAAGGGCGCGAACGCTTTGGCGTGACGGTGCGCTACCCGCGCGGCCTGCGTGCCAACCCGCAACAGATTGCCAGTGAAATTCTGGTGCCCACCATGGGCGGTGCGATGATTCCGCTGGGGCAGGTGGCGCGGGTGGAAATTGCCAAGGGCGCGCCCAGCATCCGCACCGAAAACGCGCTGCTGTCGGCCTACATCTACGTGGACATCCGCGACCGTGACATCGGCAGCTATGTGAAGGAAGCACGCCAGGCGGTGAGCGATCAGGTGAAGTTCCCGATTGGCTACTACGCCACCTGGAGCGGGCAGTTTGAGTCGATGGAACGCGCCACCGAGAAAATGAAGGTGGTGGTGCCGGTGACGCTGTTGCTGATCTTTTTGCTGCTGTACCTGAACTTCCGCCGCCTGACCGAAACGCTGATCGTCATGCTGTCGGTTCCCTTTGCGCTGGTGGGCGGCGTCTGGCTGATGTGGCTGCTGGGCTACAACCTGTCGGTGGCGGTCGCCGTGGGCTTTATTGCGCTGGCCGGTGTGGCAGCGGAGACCGGCGTGGTGATGCTGATTTACCTGGACCATGCCTGGGAGGCGGTCCAAGCCCAATGCTGCGCCGAGGGGAAAGAGGCGGGTATGGAAGAACTCTATGCCGCGGTGATGGAAGGCGCGGTGGAGCGGGTGCGGCCGAAGATGATGACGGTGGTGGCCATCATGGCCGGGCTGTTGCCCATTCTGTGGGGCACCGGCACGGGCTCGGAGGTGATGAGCCGCATTGCAGCGCCGATGGTGGGGGGCATGGTGTCGAGCACCGTGCTCACCCTGGCCGTGATTCCGGCCATCTACGCCCTGGTCAAGCAGTGGCGCTTGCGGCCGTCACCGGGTTCGCCATGATTGGGGTCAGTTCGGACAGGCGGTAGTCGTCGGCCGCCCGTTATTCCGTGCCTTTGCCCCATCCCACTGAAGGGGCGGGGCCTTCAGCCCATCGTGTCGTCGTCCGATTGCGGGTACGGGGCAAAGGCGTGGCGACTGCGGGCGTCGATCCGGCCAAACAGGCTCTGCGAATCCTCGCCCCAGTCCAGGTCCAGGCGCGCGCAGGCCGCCGCAGAAATGCCGCGCACGCGGTTGTGCCGCAAGGGTGACAAATTCAGGGCATGGCTGAGCACTTCGCTGACGTGGGCGACCGCTACCAGCGGCTCGGGCAGGCCCGGCTCTGGTTGGTGGTGGTGCTGGATGCCCTTGCAAATTCCGGCTGACAGGCCCCACGCTGCGGCCAGCCAAGCGCCCACCGTTCCATGGTCGACGCCAAATACCGCACGTTCGGCAACGTCAATCTCCACGTCATCCCGAACCGCCATTTCTTTTGCCGCCTGCAAGCCATCGGGCGCAAAACGCAACAGCCAGAGTTGTCCCACGTCGTGCAGCAGGCAGGTAATCAGGGATGTGTCGGCACCCACTTCGGCTTGCGTGTAGTGCGCCAGTTCCAGACCACAGACCGCGCAGGCCAGGCTGTGCGACCAGAAGCCCGCCATGTTTTTGCCGGGCACAAAATCTTTCAAGAAGTCGCCCAGTTGAATGGTCATGGCGACCTCGCGTACCCGCGCCATCCCTACCAGTTGCAGGGCGGTAAACACATCATCCACTGGGCCCCGCCCCGGACCTTGGGTGGCGGCCCGGTTGCACAAGGACAGCACGCGGGCGGCTATCACCGCATCGGTCTCGACCTGACGCGTTAACAGCGACAGACTGGCATCGGGGTCATCCAGGGTGTTCAATATTTGCAGAACCACCTGCGGAAAGGCGGGCAGGGCGTCGCGGGTGTCGAGCACCGTCTGTTGCGTGAGCGTGTGGGTCATCAGGCGCTCCGGTACATGAGAACCTGATTGAACAGCGCGGCCACCGCCGGTTGCGTCATGTCGGCAGATTGAAAAATGTCCACCACGGTGCGCGCGGTAGCAGCGGCGTGGGTGGCAATTTCCTCCGGGGAGCGCTCGTCAACAAAGGTGACGCAAATGAACTCCACTTCATGGGCTTGCAATTGCTGCAGGTTTTCGAGGGTGAGCGCGCTGCCAGAAGGCAGGAGGGTGCGCTGGTAGCGGTCCTTAACCGCTTCCGCAAGTACCATGCCCTCGGCAGTGGCTTCGATGGGCAAATAGCGTGTACGTGTTCGCATGGGTCCCCCTCGCTTTCGGGCGTTGCCACGAAAGTTTATCGCTTAAATGTCAAAAAGTGCTAAAAAATAACAATAAGTGACTACACTGTTTGTAACTTAGACTGCTCCTTTTCATAGCTATTGCAGCAGGTATGCGAACCGTCAACGTTGAAAAGTCATTTTGTACCACCAAGGAAGCGGCCGTCATGCTGGGCGTTTCGGTGGGCACGGTGCAGTTGTGGGTAGAAAGTGGTTTGCTCCAGGCTTGGAAAACGGCTGGTGGCCACCGCCGCGTCATCCGGGAATCCGTTGACCGGCTGTTGCACAAATCACCCGCAGACGCCAACGGCACGGCGCGAACGGAAGTGATTCCCCCAGCCGCCGATGCGCAAAAACTGCGCATTCTGGTTGTGGAAGACGATGCCTCGCTGTTGCGCCTGTACCAGGTGCGCCTGTCGGCGTGGCCCTTGGCTCCCGAAGTTCAAGTCAGCGACAACGCTTTTTCTGCGCTGCTCAGCATGGGGCGCAAATGCCCGGACCTGCTGATTACCGATTTGCACATGCCTGGAATTGACGGTTTTGTGATGCTGCGGTCGCTGCAAAAGGTGCCAGAAGCCCAAGATATGCAGATCGTCGTGGTTTCGGGACTCGACGCTGCCGAAATTGCAGCACGGGGTGGGTTGCCCGCCAATGTACAAGTGCTGCAAAAGCCGATTCCATTCGACCGACTGCAGCAAATCGCCGTCGAATTACAAAATGCCCGCCACACCCCCGGTGCGGCAGTCCCCTGAAACCAGCCCGTCAAGCCCCATGCAGCACACCCAGGAAATCACCCGGCGCTCGCGCTATCGCAATGTGCTCACCTTGTTGTGGGTTTCGGCGGTCATGCTGCTGTTGCTCACCTGGACCCATGTGTTCCTGCTGTCGGAAGAGAGCCGACAACGGGAAATCAATGCCGCCGAGCGTGACTTGTCCAACCTCACCCGGCTGAGCCAGGAACATGCGGTACGAACCTTTCGCAGTGCCGATCAGGTCATCCGCTTTGTGCAGGCGCGCTACCTGGAGCTGGGCAACAAACTCGATTTAACGGCGCTGACACGCCAGGGCGTGATTGATGCCGAGCTGTTCAACCAGGTGGGCATCATCGATGCGAATGGCATTTATGCTTTGGCGAACCGCCCCATTACGGCAAAGCTCGACCTGTCGGATCGCGAGCATTTCAAGGTCCATGTGAACCAGGACACCGGGCAACTGTTTGTGTCCAAACCGGTGATCGGGCGGGCTACCGGCAAATGGTCAATTCAGCTCACCCGGCGCATCAACAAGCCGGACGGCAGCTTTGGTGGCGTAGTGGTGTTGTCCATCGATCCCACGTATTTCACCGAGTTTTATGGCGAACTCAATTTGGGACCTGGCGGGTTGACGGCGCTGTACGGCCTCGACGGCATCGCGCGCGCGCGCCGCGTCGGAACCCTGACGGAATACGGCACCGATGCGTCGAGCGCTGATCTGTTTCAAAAGTACGTCAAGCAACAGGCCTCGGGCAGCTACACCCAGCGCTCGGTGGTGGATGGCGTCGAGCGCCTGTACTTTTACCGCAGTTACCCGCAATACAACATGGTGGCGTTGGCAGGTGTGGACATGGGTTTTCTCATGATCAATTACCACAAGGCGTTGCAGGCCCTGTACGTGCAGGCCTTGCTGGTGTCGCTGTTGATTGTGGTGCTTGCCGCCGGGTTGACACGGTATCTGCGCATGCTGCGCCAGGATGCCGAGGCGCGCCGGACCGCCCAAATGCAAATCCAGGAGCGCAAGGAGCAACTCGATGCGGTGTTTGCCATCAGCCCCGATGGCTTCGTGTCGTTTGACCACAACCGTTGCATCAAGTTTGTGAACCCGGCGTTTGTGCAGATGACGGGCCTGGGCAAGCTCACCTTGGAGGGCATGGAGGAAAACGACTTCTCCGCCTGGCTGTCCAACCTGTGCCTGCCCACGTCGCGCTTTGGCGGCCTGCAGTCCTTGCGGCGCAAGGCGCTCAAGCAGCCGACGGATGCCGTCGAAGTGATGGAGCTCAAAGACGCTTCGCAACGTGTTTTGCAAGTGCAGTTGCGACTCAGCCAAAGCAGCACGGTGTCGCAGATTCTGCACGTGCGCGACATTACGCACGAAACCGAAGTGGAAGCCCTCAAGAGTGACTTCCTGGCCACCGCCGCGCATGAACTGCGCACTCCGATGGCCAGCATTTTTGGTTTCGCCGAGGTGCTGCTGTCCCAGGATCTGGACGCCGATTCGCGCAAGGAATTCCTGGGCATCATCCACAAGCAGTCGCGCCTGATGGTGGACATCCTGAATGAACTGCTGGACCTGGCCCGTATCGAGGCGCGCAAAGGCAAGGACTTCAAGTACTCGCAGGTTTGCCTGCAGGAGTTGTTGGCGGATCTGATCAAGGCGTATCAATGCCCGGCCGACCGCATCTTGCCGGCCCTGGAGGCACCCACCCAGGCGATTTACCTCACCGCCGATCCGGGTAAGTTGCGCCAGGCTGTCTTGAACGTGCTCTCCAACGCCTACAAGTATTCGCCCGATGGCGGCGCCGTGTGGATGCGGGTGGAACTGCTGCAGGACGGCGAAGATGCGGCGCAGCGCGTCGCCATTCACGTTGGCGACCACGGCATCGGCATGACACCCGAGCAGGCGCAAAAGGTGTTTACCCGGTTCTACCGTGCGGACACTTCGGGCCGGGTTCCTGGAACGGGGCTGGGCATGAGCATTACCCGCGAAATCGTGGAACACCACCGGGGCACCATCACCATTGTCAGCGCGCCCGGCGAGGGCACGCAGGTCAGCATCGTGCTGCCGGTGGACCGACGCTAATTCCGGCGCTTGGCGGGTTTAGTGCTCGGCTCTCAGGCGGTCGCGCTGGGCCAGTTGTGGAAACAACTTGAACCACGCGCCTGCTACCAGCACGGTGCCAATGCCGCCGCTGACCACCGATACCACCGGTCCCCAAAGGGCCGCAGCGGCGCCAGACTCGAACTCCCCCAGTTGGTTGGATGCGCCGATAAAAATCGAGTTCACCGCAGACACGCGACCGCGCATGGCGTCCGGGGTTTCCATTTGCACCAGGGTCGAGCGCATGACCACGCTAATGCTGTCGGCTGCCCCTGAAATCACCAACGCGACCAGCGAGAGCAGGAAGGAGTGCGAGAGGCCAAAAACCACGGTTGCCAGGCCAAACACCCCTACCGCCAGCAGCAGCGTGCGCCCGACCTTGCGTTGCAGGGGCCAACGCACCAGCGCCAGTGACATGGCCAATGCGCCCACCGCCGGTGCGCTGCGCAAGAGCCCCAAGCCCACCGGGCCGGTTTGCAGAATGTCCCGCGCATAAATCGGCAGCAAGGCGGTGGCTCCACCGAGCAGGACCGCAAACAAATCCAGCGTGGTGGCACCCAGAATCACCTTGTGCTGCCACACGAACGTGAAGCCGGCCAGCACGCTGCCCCAGGTGGCGCTCTCAACCACGATCGGCTGTGGGGTGCGCAGAGATAAGGCAAGGCCGCCAGCCAGTAACAGCAGGACCGCACTGGTCGCATACACCAGCGCCGGCCCACCGCCATAGAGCAAACCGCCCAGGGCAGGCCCGACGATGATGGCCGTCTGCATGGCACTGGCACTCAGGGTCAGCGCACGCTGCAGTAGCACGGCCGGCACCAGTTGCGGCGTCAGCGCCTGCTGCGCCGGCATCTGAAAGGCACGCGCAATGCCAAGTGCCACAGAGATCAGCAAAATCAGGTCGCGGTTGGCAAAGTCGCCGGCCAATCCGAGCAGCAGAACACCAGCCGCAATCGCCTGCAGCAGCATGCACAGTGCAAAGATGCGCGCGCGGTGAAAGCGGTCGGCCACATGGCCGGCGGGCAGGGTGAACAGCAGCGCCGGAACAAACTGAAACAGGCCTACCAGGCCCAGATCCCAGGCGCTGGAGGTGATGTCGTACATATGCCACGCCAGTGCCACCATGAGCATCTGGTTGGCGGTGACGCCGGCCAGCCGTGCCAGCCAGAAGCGCACAAACGGGCGCTGCGCAAACAGGTTGGAGAGGCTGTCTTCCCCCATTGCGCGGTGGCAGGGCTTAGAGCGGAGCGTCTTGAACGCCGTCGTCCGCGCTGCCTTCGGCCTCTGTGGGCGCAGCAGCGGCGCCTGCCCGGCGTGGGTTAATGCTCAACTTGCGCTGGCGCACTTCTGCCTTTTCACCGGCGCTGGCGAACTTGCTGTAGCGGCCGACGATGCTGACCATTTGCGCATACACGCGCGGGTTGCCGGCCAGGCATTCTTCCTGCTCCAGAAAATCGGCTTCGCCCGACAGGTTGCCCACCAGGCCACCGGCTTCGGTGACCAGGAGCGAACCGGCTGCCACGTCCCAGGGCTGCAGACCCTTCTCGAAAAAGGCGTCGGTATAGCCGGCGGCCACGTAGGCCAAATCCAACGCTGCGGCACCGGGACGGCGCAGGCCGGCCGTGCGGCGCATCACGTCGCCCATCATCACCAGGTACTGGTCGAAATCGTCGCCCTGGCGGTAGGGGAAACCGGTGGAAACCAGGGCTTCCTTCAACTGCGTGCGTTTGGACACGCGGATGCGGCGGTCGTTCAGAAACGCGCCACGGCCCTTGGTGGCGGTAAACAAGTCGTTGCGGGTGGGGTCGTACACGACCGCGTGCTCAACCTTGCCGCGTGTTGCCAGCGCAATGCTGACGCAGTAAGTGGGCAGGCCGTGGATGAAGTTGGTGGTGCCGTCCAGCGGATCGATGATCCAGACGAACTCAGAGTCTTTTGCGCCGTATTCACGGCCCGATTCTTCGGCCCAGATGCCGTGGCCAGGGTAGGCCGTCAGCAGGGTTTCTATGATCGCGGCCTCTGCAGCCTGGTCGACTTCGGTGACGAAGTCGTTGGCCTTCTTTTGCGAAACGCGGACGGATTCGATGTCCAGCGCGGCGCGGTTGATGATGGAGCCGGCAGCGCGGGCGGCCTTGACGGCCACGTTAACCATGGGGTGCAGATTGAGCGACATAAGTTGTAGGGGGAAGAACAGCGGGACCGGCTGGCGATGCAGGCGGCGACAATAGGGTGATTTTAACGGTTTCCATGCA
>CAKZJN010000475.1 GCA_936943465.1 uncultured Rhodoferax sp. | reverse complement strand
TGGTGATTTACATGGGCGTGGGCGGCGCGGCCCGCATTCAGGACGAACTGCTGCACGGCTTGCCTTCCGACACGCCGGTGCTGGTGGTGCAAAACGCCACCCTTCCCGACCAACGCCATGCCAGCACTACGCTGGCCCACCTGCAGACAACCATCTCCGACGAAGGCCTGGGCAGCCCGGCCGTGATCGTGGTGGGTGAGGTGGTCCGCGCCGCCAGCGCGGCACTCGATCTGGCCGGCGACTGCGTGCGCGCGGCTGCGGGTTAAGGCTCTGGGCGCCAGGTGCTCCCCATAGCTTCCTAATGCCATCCTGATACCGCCGGTGCTACGCTGGCGGCACCATGAAAAACAGCGACAAGGGCCCGACAGCCGAACCTGCACTTCGCACCTGGCTGCGCGTGGTGGTGTTGATTGGCGCGGCCACGCTGGGCGGCTTTGCCCTGGATCACCATGTGTCGCTGACCAGCCAGGCCATGGTCTATGTGCTGGCGGTGGTGATTGCGGCGTACAGCCTGAGCCCCGTGGCTTCGGTGGTCTGCGCTTTGGGCGCAGTGACCGCCTTCAATTTCTTTTTTGTACCGCCGCGCTGGACCTTTGCTGTGGACGGCCAGGAGCATCTGATTGCGCTGGGCACCATGCTGGTGGTGGCGCTGGTGATCAGCCATCTGGCGGCCCGCTTACGACAGAAAACCGAAGTGGCCCGCCAGCACGCCATGCGGGCGCATCAGTTGCAGGAACTAGCGAGTGCGTTGGCCAGCGCGCTGTCGGCCTCAGTCGTGGTGGAGCTGGGCCAAATGGCGTTGGATGCAACCCAGGATGGCCCCAATACGCTGGCCATCCGGCGCGAAGATGGCAGCCTGGACTGCGGCCTGAGTCTGGCAAGCAAGGTACACGACGGGCTACAAAGCTGCATGCGTGAAGGCGCGGTGCTAGGGCCGGGCACCGGGCGCTGGCCGGGGCTCAACGCCTGGTACATCCCGCTGGACAGTGGCGGACAGATGCAAGGCGCTGCCTGTATTGAGAACGTGCAAGCCGCTGACCAGGCGGGGCGCGAGCACGCGCAGGCCCTGTGCACGCTGCTGGCGCAGGCCCTGGCGCGGCTGAAGATGAGTGCGCACGTGCAAGCTTCGGAGGCCGAAGCGCAGCGCCAGCAGGTGCAAAGCACCTTTCTGGCAGCCATCTCGCATGACCTGCGAACGCCACTGGCCTCGGTGGTGGGCGCCGCGTCGGCTCTGCAAAGCCAGGCGGACAAACTGGGCGCTGCGGACAAGGAACGCTTGCTGCACAGCATCGTGAGCGAAGCCACTTACCTTTCTCACATTACAGAGAACACGCTGCAACTGGTGCAACTCACCAACGCGGCGCAGCCACTGCGGCGCGACTGGGAATCCATGGAAGAAATTGCCGGCGCCGTATTGGGCCGCCTGCGCTTGCGCGACACCGAGCGCCGCATCACAACCAAGGTTCCGCAGGACCTACCGCTTATCGAAGTCAACGCGGTGCTGATTGCGCAACTGCTGGGCAACTTGCTGGACAACGCTCTGAAGTACAGCGACGGCCCGGTCGAGTTGTCTGTGCGCACCACCGAGACCCAGATGCTGGTGAGCGTGAAAGACCGGGGTGACACCATTGCGTCCGATCAAGCCGAACGCATCTTCCAGCCTTATGCCCGCAGTGACTATTCGGGCCAGCGCGGCGCTGGTCTGGGACTGGCCCTGTGCCGCGCCATTGCGAATGCCCACTCGGCCACGCTATCGCTCAAGGCGCGCCCGGGTGGAGGCAATCGGTTTACGCTGGCTCTGCCGCTGAGCGGCCAGCAGCCTGCCGGGGCACAGGCTATGGAGGCCCTATGAGTTTGCGTCTGCTGGTGGTGGAAGACGACCGCGAAATCCGCACATTGATGCAGTCCACCCTGTCGGTGGAGGGCTTTGAAGTACAAACCGCCGTGTCGCTGAGCGAGGCCCGTGCCCTGCTGCTGCACAGCCCGCCCGATGTGGTGGTGCTCGACCTGGGGCTGCCCGATGGCGACGGATTGGAACTGGTGCAGACGATTCGACGCCAGCACACGCTCCCCATCCTGATTGTTTCGGCGCGGCACCAGGAGGAGCAAAAGATCCGGCTGCTCGATGCCGGCGCCGACGACTACCTGACCAAGCCCTTTAGCGTAGGCGAGTTGCTGGCGCGCATCCGGGTGGCCATGCGCCACCGGGGCACGGCGCTGGCTGCTGCGGTCACCGAACACCACCGCGACGACCTGCATATTGATCTGACCCAACGCAGCGTGCACAGCCGGGGAGAGACGCTGCACCTTACGCCCACCGAATTCAGCCTGCTGGCGCGCTTGGTACGCAGTGCCGGTCGGGTGGTCACGCACCGGCAACTGCTGCACGACGTGTGGGGGCCCGAGTTCACCGAACACACGCACTACCTGCGCCTCTACATGGGACAGTTGCGCGCCAAGATCGAGGCCGACCCGGCCGAGCCGCGCCACCTGCTCACCGAGACCGGTGTGGGCTACCGACTGGCCACTGGCTCCTGATCCATCCTTATGTTTTCCTGATGGCCGCAGCGGCAGAGTGGTGCCCTTGCAATGCTTGAAAGAACGCGATGGCCCATTCGGTTGGAAAAGAAAGCTTCGCTGCGCTGACGCTCGGCGCGCTGGGCGTGGTGTACGGCGATATCGGCACCAGCCCGCTCTACACCATGAAAGAAATCTTCAGCCCCGCCACGGGCATCCCGCTGGATAGCCAGCACCTGATCGGGGCGGTGTCGGTCATCTTTTGGGGCCTGATGCTGGTGGTGACGCTGAAATATGTGCTGCTGATCCTGCGCGCGGACAACCGGGGTGAAGGCGGCATCATGGCGCTCACCGCATTGGCAGCGCATGCGGCCGGCAGCACGCCGCACAAGCGCACGGCCTTGTTGCTGCTGGGCGTGCTGGGCGCTTCGCTGTTTTATGGCGACAGCGTCATCACACCGGCCATTTCGGTGCTGAGCGCGGTGGAGGGGCTGGAGGTGGTTACGCCGGCTTTCAAACCCTATGTGCTACCGCTGTGTGCGGCGGTGCTGATCGGCCTGTTTGCCATGCAGCGGTTTGGCACGCATGTGGTGGGCAAGCTGTTCGGGCCGGTCATCCTGCTCTGGTTTGCCGTGCTGGGCTTTACCGGGCTGACCGAGATTGCACAGCAGCCCGCGATTCTGGCGGCACTCAACCCGCTCAACGGCCTGGCCTTTCTGGCGGCACAGGGCTGGCACATTTTGGTGGCGGTGGGCGCTATCGTGCTGGCCTTTACCGGCGCCGAGGCGCTCTACGCCGACATGGGGCACTTCGGCAAACGACCGATTCAAATCGCGTGGGCCGGTCTGGTTTTGCCGGCGCTGGCCATTCAATACATGGGCCAGGGTGCCCTGCTGCTGCGTGACCCCAGTGCGCTGGACAATCCGTTCTACCGCATGTTCCCCACGTTCTGGCTGCTGCCAGCCGTGGCGCTGGCCACGGCTGCCACGGTGATTGCCTCGCAGGCGGTCATTTCAGGCGCCTACTCGATGACCAAGCAGGCCATTCAGCTCGGCCTGTTGCCGCGCATGCAGGTCCATTTCACGTCGGCCAAAGAAGCCGGACAAATTTATCTGCCCGGCGTGAACTGGCTACTGCTCATTGCGGTGCTGTGCGCGGTGTTCGGCTTTGGCAGTTCATCGGCAATGGCGGCGGCTTACGGTATTGCGGTCACCGTGACCATGCTCATCACCACCTTGCTGACCTACTTTGTGGTGCGCAATGGCTGGCGCTATCCGCTGCCCGTAGCGATCGGAGCCACAGCCTTTTTTGTTGCGCTGGACCTGTTGCTGCTGGTTTCCTGCTCGATCAAACTGTTCCAGGGTGGCTGGTTCCCGCTGGTGTTGGGCGCGGGCATCTTTGTGGTGATGGCGACCTGGCGGCGTGGCCGCGAGTTGCTGATTGACAGCATCCGCCACGATGACCCCGAGCTGTTGCCCTTCGTCACTGCCCTGTCGCAAGACAGTGTGCACCGGGTGCCGCGCACGGCCGTGTATGCGGTGGCCAACCCCGGCACCGTACCGCAGGCGCTGCTGCACAACCTCAAGCACAACCAGGTGCTGCACGAGCGCAACGTGATCCTGACCGTGGTGTTTCACGAGGTGCCCTGGATACCGTTTGCGGAACGCGTACAGGTGGAACCGTTGGTGGAGGGTTTTTGGCGGGTGCAGGTGAACTACGGTTTCAAGAACACACCCGATATCCCGAAGGCCCTGGAGTTGTGCAAATCCCATGGCCTATCCATCAACCTGTTTGAGACCTCGTATTTCCTGAGCCGCGAGATCGTGGTCCCTGGCAAAGGCTCTGGCATGGCGTGGTGGCGTGAGACGCTGTTTGCGGTGATGTCGCGCAATGCAGGCAGCGTGGCCGGCTTCTTCCGGTTGCCCAACAACTGCGTGGTGGAATTGGGCACGCGGGTGCAGATTTAGGCCTTAGCCCAAGGTAAGAAGGTTGCTGTCGGCGAACTGAAAACCGCTCTGCCCGCCGGACTTCACGCGGTACATGGCATGGTCGGCGCTGGACAGCAGACCATGTGCGGTGTGGCCGTTATCCGGAAACTGGCTGATGCCCACACTCAAACCCACGTCCAACTCCTGATCGGCCCAGGGAATCGGTTTCAGCACGTTTTCCAGGAGCTTCTGCGCCGTCAGCTCGATGGCCTGCTGACCGTCGGTGCTGTCAAGCAGCACCACAAATTCATCGCCACCCATGCGTGCCACGGTGTCCACCTTGCGCGTGTTGGCCTGCAGGCGGATGGCAAGGGTTTTGAGCACCTCGTCGCCGGCCTCGTGCCCATACTGGTCGTTAATCGCCTTGAACTTGTCCACGTCGATGAACAGAATGGCAAAGCGGGTTTTGTTGCGCTGCGCACGCGCCAGCGCATCATCCAGGCGTTCCTGAAAGTAGCGCCGGTTTGGCAGCCCGGTGAGGGAGTCGTGGCGGGCCAGCAACTCCAACTCCTGGTGGCTTTGTGCCAGCGCCCTGAGCTGCACGTTGATCTGGTATTGCATCTTGGCAAAGCTGCGGGCCAGCACGCCGAGTTCATCGCGGCGACGCAGCTCCGGAACTTCGGTTTGCTGGTCAGTGCCAAAGCGCTGCACGGCACGGCTGATGGCGTTAATGGGGCGGGCCACCCAATGGGCTACGACCGCCGCCAGCACCACGCTGGCGGCACACAGGGCTGCCACAATCTTCAGCACCACACTGCCCAACTGGTCGGACTGTGCGAGCACCCGTGCCCTGGGAACGGCGAGTCCGAGAATGATGCGTTCCTCGCCACTGGCGACCTTGATGCCCCGTGCCATGAAAGAGGCCACCACCGGCTCGCCAGCAAAGGGCCCGGTAGAAACTTCGGTGATCACGCTGGTCTTTTGCCCCAGCACCAGCTCGGCGGCATCCGGAAACTCGTTTTGCATCAACACGCGCTGGCCCCGGTCAAAGCCAAAGGCTTTGCGGCTGTCCGGGTGAATCAGAAAATCACCTGCGCCATTGGCAAGGTACAACTGGTATCGGGCGGGCAAGTCCGCCATCAGGGCCTCAAAGCTGGCGTACAAATCCGTATTGATGGCAATCACCCCCACCGGCTGCCCAGCGCCGTTGTAAATCGGGGTCGAGAGGATGACGGTGGGCCGTTCGCGGCCGGCGTGAACATCCGAATCGTGGTTGATGGTAATGCGCGAAAGGTAGGTGGTTCCCACGGCCAAGCGCAGTGCATTGGCCACATAGTCGGCGTTACCCTTGCGTTGCAGGTCTGCGCCTTGAATTCTCAGAATTTCCTGACCCGCCCGGTCCACGCGCACACGCTCCATGCCATCGTCGGTAGCCGCGATCAACCGAATTTGAAGGTAACCGGGGTTGGCGAGCATGAGTTGCTCAAACAGGGTTGCAATCTGCTCCTGCACGGCAACATCGTTGCCTTGCAGCGCACGGGCAACGGTCGGCAACCCGGCCAGCACCATCAGATTGCGTGAAACGTCTTCGCGGCTGAGCGAGACGCGCCGCGCCATCACCCCGGTCGCGGTCAACAACTCCGTCTTGGCCGATTGCAGCAGCAAATTGCGGCTGGCTTCATAGGCATACAAGCCCGTTAACCCGGCCGCCAGCACACTGACGGCCGCCAACAGCAGGCCCAGCTTGACGGCGATGCCCAACTTCATTGGGGCCTGGCTTTCAAGGGTGCTCCCGTGCGCAACGCCCCCTGCGATAAGCAGCAGTCAAGCTGAAGGCGCGGCATTGTTGTCATCCGCACATTGTAGGCATGCGCACAAATTTGCGCCTTGCCAGGACCGTCAATGCACCAGCAAAACGGCCCGTTGGCTAAGGTGGATGACGCGGGCACTGATGGAGCCCAGCAGAGCCCCCATCGCGCTGCCGGTCCCGCGCGCGCCCATGACGATCATCTGGCAGCCCTTGCTAGCGGCAAATTCGGCAATCGTGGGCGCCACTTCGCCCACCAAGAGATGGGACGAATACACCAGCCCACTGGCGACCAGCTTCTCGCGTGCAGGTTGCAAGACCTTGTCACCTTCCTCGCGGTGGTAATCGTCCACGGTCGCCTGGTCAATAAAGCGCGTGATGTTGGAGGACAGGGGCGATGCCACATGCAGGGCGAGCAATTGGGGCTTGTCCATACGCGCCGAAGCCTCTTGCACCGCAAAATCCAGCGCTCTCAGCGCCTGCTCCGAGCCGTCCAGGGGGATTAACCATTGGGTTGTCATGAAATGCTCCGGTTCAACGTTCTGAGGGGGTGTTGGCAAGTTCATGCGAGGGGCTACCTTGGCGCCTGCGGGCCAACACACTGCCCACCGCCACCACCAAAGCAGCACCGGCCGCGCCAAACACCGCGTGCGCGTTGGGAACAGCCTGCGCCACGGTAGCCGGCAATGCCGGGTCGGTGATCAGCATGCCACCGGCAATCCAGCCCAACAGGCCAGCACCCACCGTAATGACGACCGGGAAGCGGTCCATCAGTGCCAGCACCAGTTTGCTGCCCCACACCACGATCGGAATGGAAACCAGAATGCCGAAGGTCACCAGCGTGAGTGATCCATGGGACGCACCGGCCACCGCGATCACGTTGTCCAGGCTCATGACCGCATCGGCCACCACAATCGTCTTGATGGCCGCCGCCAGCGTGACGCCGCCATCAATGTTGTCGTGCCCGCCGTCCTCTTCGGGCAGCATCAGCTTGATACCGATCCACAGCAGCAACAGGGCGCCCACGATCTTCAGGTAGGGGAGCGCCAGCAATTGCAGGGCAAAAAAGATCATCACTACGCGCAAGCCGATGGCCCCGGCAACGCCCCAGAAGATGCCTTTGTTGCGCTGTGCTTCAGGCAATTTACGGCAGGCCAGTGCGATGACCACCGCGTTGTCGCCACCGAGCATGATGTCGATCGCGATGATCTGGAGCACCGCGATCCAGAACAGGGAAGAGCTTATATCGGGCATGTCAAAAAAACCAAGGTAGGGAGGAAAAGCGTGCCGGGAATGACGCCGCTTCGCGCAAGAAGCTCGCCACTGTAGCAGCCCCGGCCGCTCCGTTTTTGTGCATCAACAGGGAAAGTAGGGCCAATATCGGAAGGCAAGACGGGTCGCCAGACTTCCCGTGTAGGGCGACCGGTCCGGTCCTGGCACTAGGCTGGCCCGTAGTTCCGGCCGCCAAAAATCGCACTGCCCACGCGCAGCAGGGTGCTGCCGGACTGCACCGCCGCGTCGAGATCGGCGCTCATGCCCATGGACAAGGTGTCCAGGCCGAGGCCGTGGGCGTTCAATGCGTCCATCAGCGCCCGCGCTTGCGCGTGCACAGCGCAAGCCGCCGCAAAATCGGGCGCGGGCTCGGGAATCGTCATCAGGCCGCGCAGGTTCAGCCGGGGCAGTGCCTTGATTTGCCGGGCCAGTTCCAGCGCGTCTGCAGGAGGCACACCGGCCTTGGTGGGCCCGCCGTCAATGTTCACCTGAATACACACCTGCAAGGGGGCCAGACTCGCCGGCCGCTGGTCACTCAGGCGTTGCGCGATCTTGAGCCGGTCCACCGAATGCACCCAGTCAAAGTGCTCGGCCACCAAGCGGGACTTATTGCTCTGAATCGGGCCGATGCAGTGCCACTCCAGCGGCAGGTCGGCCAGCGCAGCAATTTTTTCCACCCCTTCCTGGATGTAGTTCTCGCCAAAAGCCACCTGCCCGGCCGCATGGGCTTCGCGAACCGCCTGGGCCGGAAATGTTTTGGAAACCGCCAGCAAGCGGATGCTTGCGGCATCACGTTGGCAGGCTTCTGCCGCCTGCGCGATGCGCTGCTTTACCTGCTGGAGATTGTCGGCAATCATGGTCATAATCTGCCAAGCGTACCAAACAACATCAAGCGAGAGAGGACTTTGTGGACATCACTCAACTGCTGGCTTTTAGCGTCAAAAACAAAGCGTCGGACCTGCACCTCTCGGCTGGTTTGCCGCCCATGATCCGCGTGCACGGTGACGTGCGCCGCATCAACGTCGAGCCCCTGGACCACAAGCAGGTGCATAGCATGGTGTACGACATCATGAACGACACCCAGCGCAAGCATTACGAAGAGTTTCTGGAGATCGATTACTCCTTTGAAATCGATGGCCTTGCGCGCTTTCGTGTCAATGCGTTCAACCACCAGCGCGGCGCCGGCGCCGTGTTCCGGACCATTCCCAGCAAGATCCTGTCGCTGGAACAACTCAACGCGCCCAAAATCTTTGCCGATCTGGCACTCAAACCGCGCGGAATGGTGCTGGTGACCGGTCCCACCGGCTCGGGTAAATCGACCACGCTGGCAGCGATGGTGAACTATCTGAATGAAACCGAGTTCGGCCACATCCTGACCGTCGAAGACCCGATCGAATTTGTGCACGAGTCCAAAAAGTGCCTGGTGAACCAGCGCGAAGTGGGGCCGCACACCCTGTCGTTTGCCGCGGCGCTCAAGTCGGCGCTGCGCGAAGACCCGGACGCGATTCTGGTGGGCGAAATGCGCGACCTGGAAACCATCCGCCTGGCCATGACCGCTGCGGAAACCGGGCACCTGGTGTTTGGCACACTGCACACCTCAAGTGCGGCCAAGACCATCGACCGGATCATTGACGTGTTTCCTGCCGACGAGAAAGAAATGGTCCGCGCCATGTTGTCCGAATCGCTGCAGGCGGTGATTTCGCAGACGCTGTGCAAGAC
>CAKZJN010000474.1 GCA_936943465.1 uncultured Rhodoferax sp. | reverse complement strand
GCTATGAAAAGGCGGTACTCACTTTCGACCAAGCTGGTTTCCATTGGCACGGTCTTGCTCATTGTTGCATTGATGTCAATTGGGTTGACGCTATGGGTCACTTGGCAATTAGAGGGTGGAGCCGCTGCGGTCAATGAAGCGGGCCGCATGCGCATGCAAATTTGGCGGCTGAACAGCACAGCGCAATCGAAACATTCAGAGCAGGTGGTTGCAGATCTGGTGAACGAGTTCAGCCGGAGCCTGGAGTTACTCAAGACCGGAGACCCGGGACGGCCCTTGTTCATGCCACTCAGCGACGAAGTGAGTCAGCGGTTTCAGAGCGTGCAGTCGCACTGGGTGGCCAACCGCTCGATTTGGCTGGGTGAGACCCCTCCGGATGTCGACCAGGCGCTGATTGCAACCGCTGAAACTGTGGCCTCGGTGGACGCATTGGTGACCGCCATTGAACAGCAGTTGTCCCGGCATACCGCCATTCTGAATCTGTTCCAGTTTGTGATGATGGCGCTTGCCATAGCCGGTGCCGTGATCATGCTGTACACCGGCTACCTGTACGTGATCAACCCGCTGGGCAACTTGCAGCAGGCCTTGCGCAGCATTCAGGCCGGTAACTTTTCGGCGCGTGTGGAGGTCGATACGGACGACGAATTCGGGCTGGTCGCGGGTGGGTTCAATGGCATGGCGGCCGAGCTACAAGGGCTGTACGCAGGGCTGGAGGCCCAGGTACAGCTCAAAACCCAACATATTGAAGCCCAGCGCGCACGACTGGAGTCGCTTTACGAAATCAGTGAGTTCACCGCCAGCGCGGCAACCATTGAGGAGTTGTCTCGCGGATTCGCGGTGCGGGTGCGCGGGGTGGTACGCGCTGACGCTGTGGCAGTACGCTGGTCCGATGAAGCTAACCAGCGCTATCTCATGTTGGCATCCGATTGTTTCCCGCAGGAGATGCTGGAAGCCGAGCGCAGCTTGCTGGCCGGCGCCTGTGCCTGTGGCAATCTGAAGCCCGATGCGCAAACCCGTGTGATTCCCATTGTCGATAGCGAGGCACTCCCAATGCGTGCCTGCGTGCGTGCTGGTTACATCAATATTGTCAGTGTCCCGGTTCGACTGCAGCAACGTCTGCTCGGGGAAATTGACCTGTTCTTTCGTACCAGCGTGCAGCTCACCTCCGAAGAAAAGGAACTGCTGGATGCGTTGGCAAGCCATCTGGCCAGTGGACTGGAAAGTCTGCGTGCGGCGGCGTTAGAGCGCGAGGCGGCCGTCGGTGAAGAGCGCGCCCTCTTGGCCAGAGAGTTGCATGACTCGATTGCTCAGTCGTTGTCTTTTTTGAAGATTCAGGTGCAGCTTCTGCGCAATGCATCACGCAATAGCCAGCCTCAGAATGTGGAACAGGCACTGGACGAACTCGACATGGGGCTGCGCGAAAGCATCAATGACGTGCGTGAATTGTTGGTACATTTCCGCACCCGCACCAACACAGAAGACATCGAGGTGGCGCTGCAGGAAACGCTGCAAAAGTTCAAACACCAGACCGGCTTGACCACGCACTTTTACGTCAGCGGTGCAGGCATTCCGCTACCTGCTGATGTTCAGGTACAAGTGCTTCATGTCATCCAGGAGGCCTTGTCCAATGTCCGCAAGCATTCGCGGGCCACACAGATCTACCTGGAAGTCAGCAAAGGGGATGCCTGGCAGTTTGTGGTGCGCGATGATGGCTGCGGGTTCGGACCGGAAGTCAATGAACGTCAGGATGTGCACGTCGGTATGAAGATCATGCAGGAACGGGCCAGCCGGATTGGCGCAGTGGTAGAGGTGCAATCGGAGGCGGGTCGAGGGACTACGGTGCAGCTAAGGCTGCCAGCGCACCCGGTTTCCGGCGCAAGTTCGGGTGGACTGGCTTTGGATGTCAACGAGTTGGTGGCCTTGCAAACTTGAGAACCGTCGACAATGCCGCGCATGGACTCCATCAAATTACTGGTCATTGATGACCACACGCTTTTTCGCCGCGGCTTGGTCGCCCTGCTATCGCAGGATGGTCGCTTTGTACTGGCGGGCCAGGCCGGAGACATGGGCGAGGCCCTGCGCTGCTGTCAGGACACGCCCGATGTCATCCTGCTGGATAACCACCTGCCTGGGGTGCGCGGGATTGACGGCATACCCGCACTCAAAGACGCCTATGCAGGCGCGCGCATTCTGATGCTGACTGTGAGCGAAAACGAGGAAGACCTGGCCGCCGCCATGCTGGCGGGGGCCGATGGGTACCTGCTCAAGACCGTGGAAACGGAGCAGCTTTGCGATTCCATCGAGAAAGTGCTGATGGGCGAGTGCGTTATCAGCCCCGACATGATGACCAAGTTTGTTGCAGCCTTTCGCTCCAAGGCACCCGCACCCAAAGAGGCGGATGTGATGCAAGTGGCTGCCCTATCTGTTGAGGAGTCGGCGGTTGAATCCCTATCGGCGCGGGAAC
>CAKZJN010000473.1 GCA_936943465.1 uncultured Rhodoferax sp. | reverse complement strand
GCCAGCGCCTTGTTGCCGTAGGTGTCGCGCAGTCCCTTGAGCTTGCCGCTTGAAAGCGCCAGCGCCTCTTCCCAGGTAGCCTCGCGAAACACTTCTGACCAGTCCGCTGTGTCCCGGTTGAGCGCGTTGAGCGACTCGGGGTCCTTGGGCACACCGGCCTTGCGAATCAGCGGCACGGTCAGGCGCTGCGGGCTGGCCGCGTAGTCAAAACCAAAGCGGCCTTTGACGCACAGGCGGTTGTGGTTGGCCGGGCCGTCGCGCCCGTCCACGCTCACAATTTTGTTGTCTTTCACGTTGTAGGTCAGCAGGCAACCCACGCCGCAGAACGGACAAACCGAGTCCACCTTTTTGTCCACCACCTGCGAGCCGATTTGCGTCTTGGGCATCAGCGCGCCGGTCGGGCACGCCTGCACACATTCGCCACAGGCCACACAAGTGCTCTCGCCCATCGGATCATTCAGGTCAAACACAATCTGACTGTGCGAGCCACGCAGCGCGTAGCCAATCACGTCGTTCACCTGCTCCTCACGGCAAGCCCGTACGCAGCGGTTGCACTGGATGCAGGCATCCAGGTTCACCGCCATGGCCGGATGTGACACATCGGTTTTGGGTTGTTCGCGGCGCAGTGCCTGCAGGGCGGGACGCACGGTCACGTGCAATTTGTCAGCCCAGTAACTCAATTCGCCGTGTTGCCCAGTAACTTCAACAACCTTGGCGCTGGGCGCTGGCGCAGGGGGGGAGCCGGTCGCCGATTTTGCGCTCGCGCATGAGGCGTCCGGCTCTGCCCCTGCACCGGCGTCCAAAGCAGCGCCAGTAGAAGAAGCGTCATTCCATTTGTAGCCCACATCCGGCATGTCGGAGAGCAGCATCTCCAGCACCATCTTCTGGCTCTTCTCCACACGCGGCGTCTTCAGCAGCACTTCCATGCCGGAGGTGGCATTGCGGCAGCAGCTTGGAGCCAACGTGCGCTCGCCCTTGATCTCGACCACACAGGCGCGGCAATTGCCGTCGGCGCGCAGGCCGTCTTTGTAGCAAAGGTGCGGGATATCGATACCGTGGCGCTTGGCGGCCTTGAGAATGCTTTCGCCCTCAAAGGCCACCACGGTTTGCTGGTCGAGCTTGAACTCCACGGTGGCGGGAGTGACTTCGTTCATTTTGGTCGGCGCGTTCATGCTGCTGCTCCAGAGCCATTCACTTCATGCGGGAAATACTTGATCACACAGCGCACCGGGTTGGGTGCGGCCTGGCCCAGGCCACAAATGGAGGCATCGGTCATCACGGTGTTCAGGTCTTCCAGGGTTTCCACATCCCAGACCGGCGCTTCCAGCAAAGCGGCGGCCTTGGCGGTGCCGACGCGGCAGGGCGTGCACTGGCCGCAACTCTCGTGCGCAAAGAAGCGCATCATGTTCAGCGCCGCATCGCGGGCCTTGTCGTGCTGGCTCAGCACGATGACCGCCGCCGAGCCGATAAATCCGCCATGCGGCTGGATGGTGTCAAAGTCGAGCGGCACATCGGCCAGGCTCTCGGGGAAGATGCCGCCCGATGCCCCACCGGGCAGGTAGGCATAGAGCGTGTGGCCGTCCTGCATGCCGCCACAGTATTCGGCAATCAGTTCGCGCAGCGTGATGCCGGCGGGCGCCAGCTTCACACCGGGGTGCTTGACGCGCCCGCTCACGCTAAAGCTGCGCAGCCCCTTGCGGCCATTGCGGCCGAAGCTGCTGAACCAGCCAGCGCCTTTTTCCACTATGTCGCGCACCCAATACAGCGTCTCAAAGTTGTGCTCCAGCGTCGGGCGGCCAAACAGTCCGACCTGCGCGATGTAGGGCGGGCGCATACGGGGCTCGCCGCGCTTGCCTTCAATACTTTCGATCATGGCGGAC
The DNA here is from genome assembly GCA_936943465.1 of uncultured Rhodoferax sp. GTDB lineage: Bacteria > Pseudomonadota > Gammaproteobacteria > Burkholderiales > Burkholderiaceae_C > Allorhodoferax. The sequence continues at coordinate 3,805 of CAKZJN010000473.1, read as the reverse complement.
TCTTCGCCGCAGATATAGGCGCCGGCACCACGCCGCAATTCGATGTTCGGCAGCGGGCACGGCGGGTTGGCCTGCAACTTGTCCAACTCCGCTTGCAGGATGGCGCGGCAGCCGTGGTATTCGTCGCGCAGGTAGATGTAGCAACGCGCAATGCCAACCACCTGGGCCGCGACCAGCAGACCTTCCAGGAAGCGGTGCGGGTCGCGCTCCAGGTAAGTGCGGTCCTTGAAGGTGCCGGGTTCGCCTTCGTCAATGTTCACCGCCATCAGCTTCGGCGCAGGCTGATCACGCACGATGCGCCATTTGCGCCCGGCCGGAAACCCGGCACCACCCAAACCACGCAAGCCGGAGTCTTCCATCGCCTGAATGACCGACTCGGCATCGGTCTCGCCATTTACCACCGCCGCAGCCAGCGCATAGCCTCCCTGGGCGCGATAGGCTTCGTAGCCGGTGTAAGCGGGAGCCACCTGCACGTCCTGCGGTGCAGGAGACACGCTGCCACCGGCCAGATCAGCAGGGTTGAAAGCAGCGTCAATCGCGCTGGCCGGGTGCATCTCGTCCTGGGCGCGGGCCAGCGTGACCACCTGCTCTGCTGTTGCCAGCGGCACGGCGCGCTGGTGCACCACGGCAACCGGTGCCTGCTCACAGCGGCCCACGCAGGGTGCAGCTACCACGCGCACGTTCTCGTTGCCCAGCAGCGCGGGCAGGCGTTTGAGCAAGTCCTGCGCGCCAGCCAACTCGCAACTCAATCCATCGCATACGCGCACTGTTAAGGGAGCTTCAGCGGCTTCTTCCCGCACCACTTCAAAGTGGTGATAGAAGGTAGCCACTTCATACACCTCGGCCATGGGAATATTCATTTCCCTGGCCAGCGCCACCAAATGCCGGTCGTGCAGGCAGCGGTAGGCGTCGTTGATCTTGTGCAGGTTCTCGATCAGCAAATCGCGGCGGTGCGGTGCGGCGCCGATCAGCGCCCTCACCTCCTCCAATGACGCGTCATCGGCCTGCCGTCCCTTCAGCTTTGCTTTGCGACGAATCCGCTCGCGCAGATCGTCGGCCGTGCCCAGGGGAACGGCTTTGACATCGGTAGAAGGGGCAACAGAAGTTTGCATAAACGCTCGCGATTCACTCAATTCAAGGGAAGCATTCCAGGCGGAAACCTGACCATGCGAAGCATGGAGACGCGCAGTATCCAACCGGTCCGCCATAGGCGTCCAATGGATAAATTACATGGTTTGATTCAAGTTTTGAATGTGGCGGCGCAGCAAATCAGGCCGCCAGCAGGCCACTGTGCGCTGCGGCGTGGCGCAGCCAGGCACCGTCCTGTGCCAGCGCAAGACCCGCTTCCAGCGCCCGCGAGGGGCGGGCTTGCGCATGGGAAATAAAGCCGATGCGCGTCTTCACCTCGGGGCTGGTCAGGGGCACAGCTTCCAGTTCGCGGTAACCCCGCACCGTGTCCACGAGCGCACCGGGCAACACGCTGCACACATTGCCATCCACCACGCTGAGCATCATGGTCAAGATGGAGTTGGTCTCGATGGCCGGCGTCACCCGTACCCCGGCGGTGGTAAAGGCCGCATCCACAATGGCGCGGTTGTGCATCTCCGGGGTCAGCAGGCACAAAGGAAACGTGGCCGCCTCTTTCCAGGGCATGGACTGGGCCAGTTGCAAACCCCGAGGATTGGGTTGGGCAGCACGGCGCAACAAAAAGTAGTGCTCGGTGTACTGCGGCCAGACGCGCAGTTTGCGCTCCTGCACCTTCATGCGGTCGCTGTAACCCAGCGCCAGATCAATCGACAGGTCTTCCAGGCCCTGCTCCAGTTCCGAAGAACTGAGCGACAACACCACCGGCTGCACGCCGCTATGGCGCGCTTGTAGCATGGCCGCAAACCGGGCAGCGATGGGCACGGCGGTTGGCACGGCGCCAATGCGCACCGGACCGCGCGGCGTCAAAGTCTCGCTTTGCAGGTCTTGTTGCAAGTTGGCATGTTCGTGCAGCATGAGTTGGGCGGACGCCAGCACCCGCTCGCCCTGCGGGGTCAGCCCGGCAAAGTTGCGGTCGCGCTTGACGATGACCACGTTGAACTCCCGCTCCAGCGCCCGGATGGCGTTGCTGAGCGCCGGCTGCGTGATGTGGCAGGCCTCGGCGGCACGGCCGAAATGTTTGTGCTCCTGCAGTGCGACCAGGTAGCGCAAGGAAGAAAGCAGGTTCATGGTGGTGGTTGGGGGTAGAGAGCCCGCAAATCATAGTTGACACCCTCAGCAAGCGCCGACAAACTGATCTGCAATCCAAGCGTTTCAACCCGAACACTGTCCCGTACACTGGCAAAGCTGTGTTGAAATAATGGAACATCAGAGGAAGGTGGTTTCCGGGGCCGTTTCGGGCTTCGGGAGCACAGGACTACATATATGAAGCTATATCTCGATTCCGGCCGCCGCCACACCCGGGCATTGCCCCGAACCGGGAGGGTGTGCGTATGAGCACTTCCACCCCCAGCGCCCCCCCACCCGACCGCGACGAACTGCTGGAATGCCTGCTGATCGTCGCCCGGGCCCACGGCGAACACCCCACCCGCGAAACCATCATGGCTGGCCTGCCCGCCGAGCAGGCCCGGCTCAGCCCGGCACTGTTTGAGCGTGCCGCCAAGCGTGCCCGACTGAGCAGCCGGGTCAGCCAAACGCCACTCAACCAACTGAAAACCGGGCTGCTGCCGGCCATTGCCTTGCTGCAAGACCAGCGTGCCTGCGTCATTCTGGAGTTGAGCGAGGACTTGCGGCACGCCAAAGTGGTGTACCCCGAGTTGCCGGATTCCTCGGTAACCATTGCGCTGGATGCGCTGGAGGCCAACTACCTCGGCAGTGCCATTTACGCCCGCCCGACCCACCGCTTTGATGCCCGCACCCCCGAAGTGCGGCAGGTGCGCCAGGGCCACTGGTTTTGGAGCGTGATTGCCGAAAGCCGCCCGCTGTATATGGATGTGCTGTTTGCGGCGCTGCTGGCCAACATTTTTGCTTTGGGCATGCCGCTGTTCACCATGAACGTGTACGACCGGGTGGTGCCCAACCAGGCCTTCGAGACGCTGTGGGTCCTGTCCATTGGCCTGTTGCTGATGATGGCTGGTGACCTGGTGCTGCGCACCATGCGCAGCCGCTTTGTGGACTTGGCCAGCAGCCGGGTGGATGTGAAGCTGTCTGCCTTCATCATGGAGCGCGTGCTGGGCATGCGCATGGAACAGCGCCCGGCATCAGCCGGTTCGTTTGCCTCCAATTTGCGCGCCTTTGAGTCGGTGCGCGACTTTATCGGCTCGGCCACGGTGGTGGCGTTTATCGACCTGCCTTTCTCCCTGATCTTTCTGGTGACGATTGCCTGGATTTCCTGGCTGATGCTGATTCCGCTGGTGGTGGGCTCGCTGATCATGCTGCTCTACTCGCTGGCAGTGCAGGGACGTATGCACGAGCTGGCCGAAACCACCTACCGCGCCAGCGCCCAGCGCAATGCCACGCTGATTGAGGGACTGGTGGGGTTTGAGACCATCAAGGCTGTGGGGGCCGAGTCGTCGATCCAGACCAAATGGGAAAAAAGTGCGGCCTTGCTGGCCCGCGTGGGCGCACAGTTGCGCCTGCTGTCCAGCACGGCGAGCAGCGCGTCGGCGTTTGTGCAGCAGTTTGTGAACCTGTCGATCGTGGTGATTGGCGTGTACGCCATTTCCGAGAAAGAGCTGACCATGGGCGGCCTGATTGCCTGCACCATGCTGGCCGGACGGGCGCTTGCTCCGGTCGGCCAGGTGGCGGGCTTGCTGGTGCA
>CAKZJN010000472.1 GCA_936943465.1 uncultured Rhodoferax sp. | reverse complement strand
ACCATGGCCACGCCCAAGTTCATCTACTTCAACGGCGTGATTCAGCCCACCGTTGCAGGCCGCGTATCACCGGCCTACAGCCATGCGCGTATCCGCACCACCACCGATAGCCCGCCTTCCATCGTGAATGTGCCGCTGGTGGACGAGTTGCGCGTGACCGCAGCGAACTACAACGCCAACACCAAGGTGCTGACGGTGACGGCCGACTCCGGTGCACTGCTGATCGCGGCCAGCCCTGCGACGCAGACCGCAGGAACTGCCGTGTGTTCGGACCCTTGTCTCACGCTGGACAACTACGGGCTGCCGATGACCGATGCAAGCGGCTTGCCGATTGACTACAAAATGAAAATCGCAGCCACCTCCAAACTGTCTGTGGCCACGGTATCCATTCCGAATGTGTTGAGCGCACCCGCTTTTGTCACCGTGCGCTCCAGTGCCGGTGGCTGGGATCGCCAGCAGGTGATGTATCTGGGTGCGGCCACCGGCACGGCCGCTTTCCAGTCCGATGCGGCATCTACCCAAATGAACCTGAAGGTGGACGTGGATGTTCTGGCCAACGACATTGGTGTGGCTGACAAACCCAACCTGATGGTTTGTACGGCCAGCTCGGGTGGCACTTGCGCGGTACCCAGCGCCACGGCGACCTGTACCGTAGGTACGGTAACGACGAGTTGCACCTCAGCGGGCGGCAAGCTGGCTATTGCAAATAATCAGATCAATTACACCCCGCGTGCCAACTTCGGTGGCTCCACAGACAAGTTCTATTACCAAGCTGCCACAGTACTTGGTGGCAGCCAGCGTCAGGAGGTCAAAATCAACATTGGGTCGCTCAGTGGTCTGCCCGACGCCCGCGATGATTTGGGCAATAGTGCCGTTGTGGGCAAACCGGTGACGATCGATCTGGTGGCCAATGACTTTGCTGCGGGCGGGATCAACCTGGACACGCTACGCATCACTGCCGTGCCTTGCAACATGACGATTGGTCAGTGCGTTGCTGACTCCGCCGTATTCCCTGCAGGTTTGGGCAAACTCGTGTTTACGCCGCCGTTCGCGGGAAACTGGACCATGGCGTACAGCTTCACCGACACGCTTGGCGTCACAGCCGACCCGGGTGTAGTAACCGTCAATGCGCTGTCATCGGAGGTGCTTACCGTGACGCGCGCTCTGTGGAAGGCCGGCAAGGCGCCAGCACTAGGTACCGTCTCGGTGAACGGCACGGTGAACATTGCCCAGGGGCAGACGCTGCAACTGCGCGTGCCCAATGCAGCCACCGGCGCATCCGGCTGCAACGCTCCACTGCTGGGCACTCCGATTGGTAGTGCACTTGTTGGAGCCAATGGCGCATACGACTTTGGGTCGATTGCACAAGCGTTGCGTCCTGCAACGGTGTATGTCTATTCGCCAACATTTGGTGCGTGCACTCAGGTGACAGTGCAGTAGCCGACAAGTGGCGACTGAAATCAAGCGGCACCATTGACCAGGCGTTGCACCCGCGTTGAGGCGCAACGCTGGCAGCGCGTTACGCACTGTGACAATCGGTCAACATAGGAGCGACTGACTCCAAAGACCTTCTTCCGTAGCATTGTGGGCATGTGAAAGAGAGGTCCCCAATGTCCCACATTGCCAGCAATTTGATGTTGTCATTCTTGGCTGCAGCCCCTGCTGCAACCGACTTGGCTGCAAAGGAAAAAGGGAACTCTCTGGTAGCTGCTTGCGTGAACGCACCGGCCTTCGGTGCTTGCATGCAAGTCAACGTGCAACTACTTTGAGAGGTCAAAAAATGAACCCCAAACAGGAACAGTTTTCCCCACGTAACACCCATAGCGCGCGCAAGGCGTCCAGCACTGGCTTCACCCTGCT
>CAKZJN010000471.1 GCA_936943465.1 uncultured Rhodoferax sp. | reverse complement strand
CCCATGTCGGCATACAGGCTGGCAGGCAACGCCAGCCCCGTGACCAGGTTGTTTTCGGCCATGTAGGTCAGGTCATGGCCCGGTTCTTCGGCGCGCTCACCGGGCGTGCCCACAATGGCCACCATGGAAAGTTGGGGGTAGGCCTTGTGCAGTTCTTTCCAACCCAAGCCCAGTTTGATGAGCGCGGAGGGGCGGAACGAGGTCACCAGCACATCGGCTTTGGCCAGTTCGCGCTGCAGCACGGCGCGGCCTTTGTCGGACTTGAGGTCAGCGGTGACCGTCTTGATGCCCTGGTGCATGAACGCATAGGCACCGGCGTTGTAAAACCCCATCGGGTCGCTGGTGCGGGTGCCGACTGGGGCCGGTGGCTCCAGCTTGACGCACGTTGCACCCATGTCACGGCAGCGCATCAGGGCGGCGGGGCCGGGCAAGTTGAGCGCCAGGCTCAGCACGCGGGTGCCTTTAAGTGGTCGGATGGCAGGGCGGGTGGCGGTGGGGGCGGGCATACAGGTTCCTCGGAGTACATGCGTTTTCTGGGCACGATGATAGGGGCAATAATGCGGGCTCTTTCTTCACGCGCCATTGCTGCCAAGGGGTTTTTTTGAACACGCCAGCCGTCACCCTCGATCTGTTTTCCGAATGCCCCAAGCCGGCTCCCGCCACGCCGGTGCGCGCCAAACGTTCTGCTAAAGCGGTGTCTGTCCCGGCCCCCGTAGCCCAAGCTGCAGCCGGCGATGACCTGGAGTCCTGGGCCCGCGCATTAGAGGAGCAGGGCGATTACCGCGTGCTGCGCCGGCTCAAGCCCACCCTGCAGTGGCCCGGTGCGCCGGAGGGCAAGATGTTGCGTGTCGTGTTGCTCGATACTGAAACCACCGGCCTGGACAGCAACAAGGAACGCATCATTGAACTGGCCATGCTGCGGGTAGACGTCGATTGCGCCACCGGCCTGCCGGTTGGCCCGGTAGCGGTGTATGACGAACTGGAAGACCCGGGCAAGCCTATCCCCGCCGAAGTGGTGGCGCTGACTGGTATCCGGGACGAAGACGTGCGGGGCAAAAAGCTGGACGAAGAACGCATCCATGCGCTGCTGGAGGGTGTGGATCTGGTGGTGGCCCACAACGCCGGGTTCGACCGGCCCTTTGTGGAAAGCCGTCTGAGCTGCTTTGCCCCGCTGGCTTGGGCCTGCTCGTTTGCCGACATTGACTGGAAGGCGCAAGGGCGTAGCTCGGCCAAGCTGGAGAGTCTGGCCCAGGCCCATGGCTGGTTTTACGACGCGCACCGCGCCGAAATGGACTGCCACGCGCTGCTGGCCGTGTTGGCCAACAAGTTGCCCGAGGCGTCGCACACCGGACTGGCGCATTTGATCCAGGCGTCTGGCCAACCCACTTATGCGCTGCAGGCGACCAATGCGCCGTTCGAGGCAAAAGACAAACTCAAGGCACGCGGTTACCGATGGAACGCCGAGGCGCGCGTCTGGCATACACGCCTCAAGGACGATGCGCTGTTGAACGCCGAGTGCGAATGGCTGAAGGAACAGGTGTATGGAGCGCGCCGTGCCGTAGTGCAGGTCGAGAAGCTCGACGCCCTGGTGCGCTTTTCAGGGCGGCCGGGCATCGTCACGCATCAGCAACTTTAACCAGGCAAGGCTTCGACCATGTTGTTACGCAGTGTGCAAATCGGCCAGGCCCGCCGGGCGCTTATCGGAGGTCGGGTAGTAATGACGGCGATTCGAAAAACTGCCGTCGAAGGGCCGGTGGCGGTCAAGCCGCTGGGGCTGGACGGCGATGAGCAGGTGGATTTGAGCGTGCACGGCGGCCTGGAAAAGGCGGTGTACGCCTACCCTTCGGAGCATTACGCTTTCTGGCAGGCCCGCCGAGCCGAGGCCGGTCTGGCGGAAATCGATGCGGACCTGCCCTTTGGCTCCATGGGCGAAAACCTGTCGCTGAGCGGCTTGCTGGAGACCGAGGTCTGGGTGGGTGATGTGCTGGAGTTCGAAAACTGCACGCTGCGCGTGGAACAGCCACGCGAACCTTGCTTCAAGTTCAACGCCGCCATGGGGTTCAACACAGCAGTCAAGTCGATGGCCCAAAGCGGGTTTTGCGGTTTCTATTTGTCGGTGCAGCGGCCGGGTGTCCTGCAGGCCGGAGAGACATTTGCGCTACATCAAGGCCCCCGCAGAATCAGCGTTGTGGAGCGATTCAACGCAAAGATGTTCAAACACATGCGCTAACGACCCCGAAGCTCCGGTATGCTGTTATCCCAATAATTAACACGCCAGGTTTTAGAGGAAAACACCCATGAAGTCTGTTGAACAGGAAATTGAAGAGCGTTCCAAATTGGCTGGCAGCAACCAGTTCGAGTTGCTCCTGTTTCGACTGGGTGAATCCAAAAATACGGGCCAGCGCGAGCTGTTTGGCATCAATGTGTTCAAGGTGCGTGAGGTGCTGGTTTTGCCCCACATCACTGAGCTGGCCCAGGGCCACGAGCACCTGCTGGGCGTGGCCAATATTCGCGGCCAGATTATTCCCGTGATCGATTTGCCGGCCGTGGTCGGTTGCAACCCGCGCAAGGGCCGCACCATTCTGATGGTGACCGAGTACAACCGCACGGTGCAGGCGTTTGCGGTGGAAGAGGTCAATGAAATTATTCGCCTCGAATGGAGCCAGGTGCTGCCGGCAGACGCCAGTCAGGGTGGTGCACTGCTCACCGGCATTGCCCGGTTGGATGGTGCGCAAGCCGACTCCCGCCTCGCCCAGGTGCTGGACGTCGAGCAGATCCTCAAGAACGTCATGCCCGCCACCACCCAGGAAATCAACCGCGAGGCCGTGGGCCCCGAGATTCCGCTGCCGCCGGGAACCTCCATTCTGGTTGCCGACGATTCGTCGGTGGCTCGCTCCGTGATTGAGTTGGGCCTGCGAGCCATGGGCACGCCTTACGTTATGGTCAAGTCGGGCAAGGAAGCCTGGGACAAGCTCAACGAAATCGCCCGCGATGCCAAGGCAGAGGGCCAGACCGTCAAGGACAAGATTGCACTGGTCCTGACCGATGTGGAAATGCCCGAGATGGATGGTTTCACCCTGACCCGCAACATCAAGGCCGACCGGCGTTTTGATGGCATTCCGGTGGTGATTCATAGCTCGCTGACCGGCAGCACCAACGAAAACCTGGTGAAAAGCGTGGGTGCCGACGCCTATGTCGCCAAGTTCCAGCCGCGCGAATTTGCCTCCACGATTCGGGGTGTGCTGGGCAAATAAAGCTCCGCTAAGGCGTTAGCGCGCCATGCCCTGCGTCAACGAAAGAGCCTGTGCAGCGGTGTGCAAGAACTCCCGGGCCTGCTCTAGCGAGGGGCCGACGTGGCGGTCAATGCGACGGATGTAAGGGCAAGTCAGCGCCGCCAAGGCGGCGTTATCGGGCCCCAGAATCGGAAACGATATGTCCACCACGCCAAACGATTGCTGGCTGTCGCGCTCCAGGTAACCGCGCTGGCGTATGCCGGTGAGAGTGGTTGCCAGTTGATCGCTTGAGATGGGCACCTCACCGTCAACGGCTGTGTGTTCGGCCTGCATGCGCTCGGCGCTTGCCGGGTCGCTGTAGGCCAACAGCACATGGCCGGACGCGGTGTCGAGCAAGCCGACGCGCGCACCCCGGTGCAGAGAAAAACTCCAGCCGCGGGGGCTGTTGATCTGCGCTGCAATCAGCACATTGCCCCGGTCGTAAACGCCCAAATGGCAAGACTGTTCGGCACGCCGCGCAAATTCATCCATCACCGGCAGCGCCTGGTTGATCAGGCGGTTGGTTGGCGGGTGCATATTGGCCAGCGCAAACAACTTCAGGCTCAGCGCGTACCGGTCACCCGCAAAGGAGCGCATCACATATTGCCGCGCCACCAGACGCTCCAGCATGCGGTAAATCTCGCTGGCGCTGCGGTCCATTTCTTTGACGATTTCGGCCCGGGTGAGGCCCTGTGGTTGCTGCGCGAGCAGTTCCAGAATGTCCAGCCCTTTGTCGAGTGCCGGTGCGCGGTAGCGGTCGTCGGCTGACGTTGTGAGGGTCTCTTCGGCGGCAACTGGGGACGGCTTGCTTGTGGATGGGCGCGTGCGGGGTGGCTTGTTCATTGTCTTTTTTCGTACCGATCTACAGGGTATTTCCTAGGTGCCGACGGGCGTTCGGTCGGTATTATTTCACTTCATATATGAATCATCTGTTCATAAATGAATTATTTAACCGGAGTTGATCGAATGCGTCAAGGTCGCCTGCAAGGCAAAACCGTGTTGATTACCGCAGCCGCACAAGGCATGGGCCGGGCCAGTGCCCTGGCCTGCGCCGCAGAGGGTGCCAAGGTGATTGCCACCGATATCGATGCGGCTCACCTGGCCACTTTGGCCCAGGAACACAGCGCAATTCAAACCGAATTGCTGGACGTCAGCAATGCCGAGGCGGTAAAGGCCCTTGCAGCAAAGGTGAATAAGTTGGATGTGCTTTTCAACTGCGCAGGCATCGTGGCCAACGGCACCGTGCTGGATTGCACAGAGGCCGATTGGGACCGCAGCTTTGCAATCAATGTCAAAAGCATGTTTGTGATGACGCAGGCCTTTTTGCCCGGCATGCTGGCCCACGCCAAGGCCGGGGGCGGCAGCGTGTCCATCATCAACATGGCGTCCATGGCGTCGAGCATCAAGGGTTTTGCCAACCGCTGCGCCTATGGCAGCACCAAGGCGGCAGTCATCGGGCTAACCAAATCCATCGCCGCAGACTTTATTCGCCAGGGCGTGCGCTGCAACGCCCTGTGCCCGGGCACGGTCGACACGCCCTCGCTGCGTGGTCGCATTGCCAGCGCGCCAGACCCGGTGCAGGCTGAAAAAGACTTTATTGCGCGCCAACCGGTGGGCCGCCTGGCCACGGTGGACGACATCCCGCCGATGGTGGTGTACCTGGC
>CAKZJN010000470.1 GCA_936943465.1 uncultured Rhodoferax sp. | reverse complement strand
AGCAACACCAGCATGACGTCAATCAGCGGCGTCATATTGATGTCGCTCATCGGCGCGGAGCCCGCGCCACGGTCCAGCCGGCCGAATTTCGCCCCCACGCTGGTCGCTTCGCGTAATGCGCTGCCCCCCGAGGGGGCCCTCGCACCTTGGGGCGGCGCCAGATTGGTCATTCCGCTTGCGTGAGCTGCAGCTCAAGCAGGTCGCGGGCGAAGCCTTCCAGGTCGACCTCTAGGCGGCCGATCATGCGGCCCAGAATGTTGTAGCCCAGCACGGCCGGAATCGCGACGGCGAGGCCGGCGGCGGTCATGATGAGCGACTCGCCCACCGGGCCGGAAATCTTCTCGATGCTGATCTGCCCGGCCCCGGCAATGCCCAAGAGCGCGTGGTAAATGCCCCAGACGGTGCCCAGCAAGCCGACAAATGGCGCCGTCGACCCCACTGTCGCCAGCAGCACCTGGCCGGCTTGCAATTTGCGAATCACTGCGTGCAACGCATCGCGCAAGACGCGGGTGAGCTGCTGCGAGCGGTCACCGGCAGCGGCCAAGTTACCGGCAGGCTTGACCTGGGTTGCCTCCAACAGAGGGAAAACCAATTGCTCGCGGTCCATGGCACGCACCACGGCGAGTCCGTCCGACCAGGTACCCGATTGCCAGAAAGCCTGGGTACTGCGCCGCACGTCCTGGGCAGCGCGCTGCAACAGCCAGCCTTTCCAAAGCAAAACGACCCAACTGCCCACCGACATCAGCAACAGCAGCACGGCAACCACGCCACTCACTGCGTCCCGGTGGAACAGCAGATCGAAGGCGTTCACTTCAGGCCCAGCACATCAAACATGTCGAACTTGCCCGTCTTGTGACCCGCCAGAAAGCGCACGGCGCGCAGACTGCCCTGCGCATAGGTGGCACGGCTAGACGACTTGTGGCTGATTTCGATGCGTTCGCCGGTTCCGGCGAACAGCACGGTGTGGTCACCCACGATATCGCCGCCACGGATGGTGGCAAAACCGATGGAAGACGGGTCGCGCTCACCGGTCACGCCTTCGCGTGCGTACACGGCGCAATCCTTCAGGTCGCGACCTATGGCGCTGGCAATCACTTCACCCATTTTGAGGGCGGTGCCCGAGGGCGCATCCACCTTGTGGCGGTGGTGGGCCTCGACAATTTCAATGTCGTAGCCGGTGGATAGCGCCTTGGCAGCCATTTCCAGTAGTTTGAGGGTCACGTTCACGCCCACGCTCATATTGGGCGCCATCATGATGGCGATGTCCTTGGCGGCGGCGTCAATTTCGGCCTTTTGCGCTTCGGTAAAACCAGTGGTCCCGATCACCAGCGCCACGCCCAGTTCGCGGCACACCTTGATGTGCTCCATGGTGCCTTCGGGGCGGGTGAAGTCGATCAGCACCTGGCTATTAGCCAGCCCTGCCTTCAAATCCGAAGTAATCAGCACGCCGGTGGGCTGCCCTGAAAACGATCCGGCATCCTTGCCAATGGCCGGGCTGGAGGCGATGTCGAGCGCACCCGTCAAGCTGCAATCGTCCGCTGCGCGCACGGCGTCAATCAACATTTGCCCCATGCGGCCGGATGCGCCAGCAATAGCGATTCTGTGGGTCATATCCCCATTCCTCTTCTAAAAATGTTCGGAGCGCCTACTTGGCCAGAGGCTCAAGCGGCGGGTAGTCAGTTGGCGATTTGGGTGCGACCGGCGCCACAACCGGCGGTTTGCTTACCGGCGGGAACTTATCCAAGCTCTCGGCGGAGGCTTCCATGGGCGGCAACTTGCCGGCGGTAGACAGGGACTTGAGCGTCGCAACAAATTCGGCCTCGCTAGGCAGTTCATCTGCCTCAAACCGCTCCAGTGCATCGCCCTTGAAGTACACGGTCACGCGGCGCGCCTGGGGTTCGGCACCCTGGCGACTCAGACTGAAAACATAGTCCCAGCGATCCGAGTGGAACACGCTCACCAGCAGGGGCGTGCCCAGAATATCCCGCACCATGACGCGGGGCATCCCCTCTTTGAGCGCATTGAATTGCTCGCGTGTCACCACATTGCCCTGAACGCGATCAAACCGGTAAGGAGATACCGTGTCCAGCAGGTTTTTGCTTGACGGCACACCGGAACACGCCGCCAAGCCCCCGAGCAGCAATACCAGGGGCAGCAAGCGCAGACGCAAACGGGCAGTGTCAAGCATGGATAAGGGCATGGGCGATATGATCAAGCCATTGTAGCGGTTGCCCCCCAACCGGACGCTCCTAGCCACCGGCGCAATCAGACACCATGACCAATATTGAAGAACTCAAAAACACCGGCCTCAAAGCCACGGTGCCGCGCCTGAAAATATTGGAAGTCTTCCAGCGCGGCAAGCACCGGCACATGACGGCCGAAGACGTGTACCGCATCCTGCTCGATGAGCAGTCGGACGTTGGTTTGGCCACCGTCTATCGCGTGTTGACACAATTTGAGCAGGCCGGCATCTTGATTCGCAGCCATTTTGAGAGTGACAAGGC
>CAKZJN010000469.1 GCA_936943465.1 uncultured Rhodoferax sp. | reverse complement strand
AAGGTGAACACCGGAATGCCCAGCGACACCAGGCGCGCAGCCGACCGCGACGACAAGGCAGCCAACACCAAATCCGGCCGCAGCGCCACGATGGCTTCTATGTTCGGGTCCATGCCGCCGCCAACTTGGGGCAGCTTCTTCACCGATTCGGGAAAGTTGGAATAGCGGTCCACGCCGACCAAGCGCTGGCATTGGCCCAAGGAACATACGGTCTCGGTTAGCGAAGGCAACAGGCTGACGATGCGCTGCGGCGGCTTGACCAGATTCAGCACGGTGCCCTGGTCGTCCGTCACTTGGATGGCACCTGCCGGCATTGCCAGGAAAACGGACAAAGCCAGCGTTGCCAAGGCAATCCAACAGCGCTTCATTCAGAACCTTTCAATGTCAGGGGCAGACCGGCCGCCATCAAGGTCACGCGGCTACAGACCTGTGCGACGTCCTGGTTCAAGCGACCCAGCGCATCGACAAAGGCGCGCACCTGCGCACCCATTGGAATCACGCCCATGCCAATTTCGTTGCCGACCAGAAGCACAGGGCCGGGCGCCGATTCAATCGAAAGCAACAGTTCCTGAATGGGGGCATCAGCCAGGCTCGCCCGGTGTTGCTCGGGCTCGGCGTGTTGCTCCGTTCCGGAAACCACCGGCATCAGCAGGTTGGTCAGCCACAAGGTCAGGCAATCCACCACCACCAATGTGTCCGGGCTGCTATGCCGTGAAATGGCTGCGCCCAAATCAACAGGCTCTTCCACTGTTTGCATGCCTGGCACGCGCTCGGCCCGGTCGACCTGGTGCCGCGCAATGCGCTGGCGCATTTCATCGTCCCAGGCTTGGGCCGTGGCAATCAGCACGGCCCGGCGGTCGGGCTGTGCGCCCAGCCACTGGCGCGCCAATAATTCGGCTCGGCGCGACTTGCCACTGCGTTGACCGCCCAGAATCAATTCGCTGCATGCAATCGTCAATGGAGCGTTCATGCCGCAGCTCGCTCCTTTAGATCCTGGTCCATCCATTGCAGGATGTGGGCGTGCAACTGGCGCACGCCATCGGTTAAGGCGGCCGGGCCTGGTTGCAGGATGTCGGGCGACTTGATTTCAAAAAGTTGTTGCGTTTGAACCGCTGCAACGGCCTGCCAACCCGGCCGGGCTGCCACGGTGGCGGGGCGGAACTTCTTGCCACACCAGGACCCGAAAATGATGTCCGGATTGCGCCGCACGATCTCGGCACCATCGGCAATGATGCGGTTCTTGCCCAGCGACTCCAGCGCCAGTTCAGGAAAGCAGTCGTCACCCCCGGCAATGCCCACAAGTTCAGACACCCAGCGGATGGCGCTGATGTGCGGCACGTCCCACTCCTCAAAAAACACCCTGGGCCGGCGCGCACCGGCAGCCACCCGCGCGGCAACGGTCGCTTGCATGGCGTCGAGTTCGGCCTGCATGGCCGCAATCCGCTGCAATCCCTGCTCGGCCTCGCCCACCATCGCCGCCACCTGGTACAGCATGGAAAAAATCTCGGCCACGCTGCGCTGGTTAAACACCGTGACCTGAACCCCCTGCCGGATCAGCGCTGCGGCAATGTCGGCCTGCAAATCGGAAAAGCCCAGCACGCAGTCGGGCTTGAGCGCCAGAATCTTGTCGATCTTGGCGCTCAAAAACGCGCTGACCTTGGGCTTCTCTTCCCGCGCCCGCCGCGGCCGCACGGTGTACCCCGAAATGCCCGCAATGCGCCCCTCCTGCCCGAGCAGGTACAGCCACTCGGTGGTCTCCTCTGTGAGGCAGATGATGCGTTGGGGGCCTAAGGCGGACACGGGGCTTAGAACTGGTAAGACAGCGACAGGTACACCGAGCGAGGGTCGGACGGGTAGTAGTAGTAACGGTACCCGTTGGCTCCACCTGGCAGGCTCACGAAACCATAGCCGCCATAGGGTGCATAGGTCTCACCCAACAAGTTCTTGACGGTCATGCGCGCACCCAGTTTGCCGTAGGTACGCGACCAGAACAGATCGGCCGTGGTGTAGTCGGGCATCTGCTTCAGGGTGGGAATGTCGTCGGGCGACGCATCGTAGTTCTGCGCACTGACGTGGGTCACCTGCAATCCGAGTCGCGATCCGTTGTCGAGTTCCTGCACCCAGCCAAAATTCTGAATAACCGAGGGCACGTGGCCCAGGGTCTGGCCGGAATGGGTGCCATTGGCGTACTCGGCGCGCTGCCAGCGAATGTTGGCAGTGAAATGGCCCTTGCTCAAAACCTGAACACTCCAGTTCGCCGTAAGGCTGGAACGGAAAATGTCGTCAGCCCAATTGAGGTTGTTGCCAGTATTTGCGTCGTAGCGGATTTCGTTCTGGCTGAGTGATTGGCCAGCGACCAAACCAAACGACTGCAATGCGCCATGGAAGTCGTAACCGATCTCCACACCCTTGCCAATCTGCGGACGCAATTCACCCGAAAACACGCGGTTATACGTGATCGGGTCATAGCCCCAGTAATCATCGGTATTGGCAAAGCGATAGGT
>CAKZJN010000468.1 GCA_936943465.1 uncultured Rhodoferax sp. | reverse complement strand
GCGCTGAGTGCCGCCACCAATGCACCGACCAAGCACCCAACCCCCGGAAAGTGTGCCGCGCTGGCACGCAGCATCTGCGGGCTGTAGCCGACCCAGTCCGCCAGCCTTCCGGTCACCGGAATGCGGGTGAAAAACTGCAAAGCCAGCAGGTAATTGCGGACAAAAGGCATCACGCGTTCTGAACCAAGTCCGATCAGACTTTGACGGGATCGGCCGACTTTTCGGACACTCCGGCCTGCGCAAAGCTGGCCATGTCACGCAGGATGGTGCAGGCCGATTGCAGCAGCGGCCAGGCCAGCGCGGCACCGCTCCCCTCGCCCAGGCGCAGGCCCAGGTCCAGCAAGGCTTGCGCACCCAGGTGCTGCAACATGAACTCGTGGCCGCGCTCGCCGGAGCGGTGCGCAAACACGCAGCGTTGTAGCACCAGTGGCTGTAACGCGTGGGCCACCACCACCGCGCTGCTGGCAATAAAGCCGTCCACCACAATCACACGCCGCTCAGACGCAGCCTGCAACACCGCCCCAACCATGGTGGCAATCTCAAATCCGCCCATGGCAGCCAGCACGTCCAGCGGAGCCTTGGCGTCGGCGTGCCGTTGCAACACCTCACGCAGAACCTCGGTCTTGCGCTGCACCGCCGGTGCATCCAGCCCGGTACCGGCGCCGGTGCACAGCGCAATATCCAAACCGGCCAAGCGCGACAAAATGAGCGACGCCGCCGAGGTGTTGCCAATGCCCATTTCCCCGAGCAACAGGACGTTGCCTGGCAAGCCCCGCACCAATTCCTTGCCCTGCTCCAGCGCAGCGGCGCATTGGTCTTGCGACATGGCCGGGCCAGCGGATGAGTCGGCTGTGCCATGCTCCGCGCCGGCTACTTTGCGCACTTGCAAGCCGGGCCGTCTGCCGCCTGACCAAACGCCGGAAAGAAAGTCGTGCTTCACACCGCAATCCACCACGGTGAGCGCAATGCCGTTTTGGCGTGCGAGCACACTGACCGCAGCACCACCCGCCAGAAAGTTTTCCACCATCTGCCAGGTCACGTCACTTGGAAATGCCGAAATGCCGCGCGCCGTCAGGCCGTGGTCACCGGCGAACACCACCATTTGCGGCTGATCCAGCACCGGCCGCACGGTGCCCAGTACCTGGCCGATGGTCATGGCCAGGTCTTCCAAACGCCCCAGAGAGCCCTGGGGTTTGGTCTTGTGGTCCAGCGTGAGTTGCAGCGTTTGGGTCAGTGCGGCATCGTGAATGTCGGCAAGGTGGGGCAGTGTGGGACTCATGGTGGGTTCCGTAAAAGATGGTGAATCAGCGCAACAGCGACTGCAGCACGCCCGGTTCAAAGTGGGTTTCGATGAAATCGGCCAGGCCATCGAACACGGTGTCCAGCGTCGGCACCGGCGACTTGTTCAAGTGGCTGGCAAACAAGGCCTGCAGAGCGGCAGGATCTTCAAACAGCCCGTGCAGGTACAGACCTAGCACATTGCCGGCCGGGTTTTGCCAGGCCAGCCCGTCGGGCAGCACCGGCACCGCCACATTGCCAGCGGCCATCATGGCCGCGTGCGGCTGCGTCTGGCCGTGGTGAATTTCGTATCCGGAGACCTCCACCCCGGCCAATGCGGCCCACGGTTGCGATGGGCCCTGCATGGCGGAAGTAAAGCGGGTCTTGGTGCGGCGCACGGTTTTATCGACTTCAAACACCGTCACCAGCGGCAGCAAGCCCAACCCCGGCGCATTGCCATCCACGCCATGCGGATCAATCAGCGCCTCGCCCAGCATTTGCAGTCCTCCGCACACGCCCAGCACCGCACCGCCCTGCCCCGCGTGGGCGGCAATGGCGGCATCCAGGCCCTGGGCGCGTAGCCAGGCCAGGTCGCCACTGGTGTTTTTGGAGCCCGGCAGAATGATCCAGTCGCTGGGCTGGAGCCCAGCCAACTCGGAAGGACTGCGCACCCATTGCAGGCGCAGACCTGGGATGTTTTTCAGCGGCTGGAATTCATCGAGATTGCTGATACGTGGGTAGGCAATCACGGCAACGGTTTGCTTCACTGCGCCTCTAGCCACGCTCCGGTCATCAAAAACACCATCCTCTTCGGGCAAGCCGTGCTGCCACCACATCGGCAGCGTGGCCACAGTGGGCACACCGGTCAGGTCCTGCAGCATCTGCGGCCCCGGTGCCAGCAGGCTGGCATCGCCGCGGAACTTGTTCAGCACAAAGCCCTTGAGCAAGGCACGCTCGTTTTCGGGCAGCAGCGCCCAGGTGCCATACAAGTGGGCAAAGGCACCACCCCGGTCAATGTCGGTAACCAGCAGGCACGCGGCCTGCACGTGCAAGGCCACCCGCATGTTGACGATGTCGCTGCTCGACAAATTGATCTCTGCCGGTGAGCCCGCCCCCTCAATCACCACCACTTCGTTCTCGGCGCGCAGGTCATCCAGCGCCTGCGCAATGACTGGCCAGACATGGTTACTGCGGCCGCGCCACGGCATATTGGCCAGTTCCTCGCTCACCTGCCCCAGCAACACCACCTGGCTATGCGTGTCGCGCTCGGGCTTGAGGAGCAGAGGGTTCATGCGGACATCGGGCTCGGCCCTTGCCGCCAGGGCCTGGAAATATTGCGCACTTCCCACCTCACCCAACCCATTGGGGCTTGCCACCACCCGCGCGTTATTGCTCATGTTCTGCGCTTTGAACGGCGCAACCTTGAAGCCCTGACGCTGGTAGTAGCGGCACAGCGCGGTCGTGAGCCAGCTTTTGCCGGCACCGCTGGTGGTGCCGAGCACCATGATGCAACGAGCGGTCATTGGCTCAATCCTCGATTCCGCGCTGGGCCGGAATGCCGGCCTGAAAGGCGTGTTTCAGCATCTGCATCTCGGTTACGGTGTCGGCCAGCGCAATGATTTCGGCTGGGCAACGGCGCCCGGTGATCACCACATGCACCTGCGGTGGGCGGTGCTTCAGCGTGTCCAGCACCTCATCCAAGGGCACCCATCCGTAGATCAGCGGATAGGTCAACTCATCCAGCGTGACCATAAAGAATTCGCCACCCTGAATGGCCGCTTTCGCCAGCGCCCAGCCATCACGCGCCAGTTGCGCCGAGCGCTCCAGGTCCTGGCTTTTCCAGCTAAAGCCATCGCCCAACCCGACGATGGGAATGCCCAGGGCCTCGAACATGCGGTGCTCGCCAAAGCGGGCGGTCGGCACCTTCATGAACTGGAAGATCTTGACCGCCTTGCCGCGGCCGTGGGCACGCAGGGCCAGGCCAAAGGCGGCCGTACTTTTGCCCTTGCCATCGCCGGTGTTGACGCTC
>CAKZJN010000467.1 GCA_936943465.1 uncultured Rhodoferax sp. | reverse complement strand
GGTTCTTTTTCGCGCACGGTGGGCGACATGGGCATGTCGAGGTTCACTGGAACATCACGCCAGCCCAGCAGCACCTGGCCTTCGGCCTTGATGGCACGCTCCATCTCCTGCTCGCAGGCCTGGCGAGAAGCATGTTCCTTGGGCAGGAAGATCATGCCGACGCCATACTCGCCCAAAGGCGGCAGAATCACGCCCTGCTTGAGCATTTCTTCACGGTACAGCGCATCGGGAATCTGAATCAGAATGCCGGCACCGTCGCCCATGAGCTTGTCGGCACCCACCGCACCCCGGTGGTCCAGGTTTTCAAGAATCTTGAGTGCGTTCTTGACAATCGAGTGGCTCTTCTCGCCGCGAATGTGGGCGACAAAGCCCACGCCGCAGGCATCGTGCTCTTGCTCGGTGGAATACAGACCGTGGTCGGAAAGGTGTTTAATTTCTGCAGCCGTCGTCATGGCGCACTCCTGAAAATGACAGTGGACGTGGAGCTTACTGCAATGCAACAAAGATGCCAAGAAAAATAAATAGGGTCAGAACCCATTTAAATATTCACAACACTGCTTTCATATTTAATTGGGGACATATCAAAATGCGCTTGGGTGCGCGGGGCTTTAACTGCGCACTTAGGTCGCAGCGGCGCGTGCCGGTCGGCCGGCGCGGCCCTTGGTCAGGCGGCGGGGCGTCTCGGTTTGCAAGCCCTCCAGAAAGTTGGCATCACCCAAAGCCCAGCCTTTGAGGGTCGCATCGGTCAGCGACTGCTGCTGCGTGCCACTGATTCCGGCATCAACCATGCCCGAATAGGCCGCCTCGCGGGCAAACGGCGTGTTGCCAAGGCCCCAAAACAGTGCATGGGGCGTGACCAACTTGTCGATCTGGCGTCCGATGTAGTGGGCGTGGCTGCTCCAGGCATAGCCCGATGCCTCTTGGCACAAGCCAGCCCGCACCGGATTGAGATCGATGTAGGCCATACAGGCCAGCAAAAAGCGTTCGGGTTGCAAGACGGTGGACCGGTAGCGACCGTCCCACAAGGTGCCGGTTCGCCCTTGCGCATCATTGAAGTGGCGAACATAACGCCGCCCGACCGCTTGCAGCATTTGCGACAACCCTGCCCCTGTCTGGGGAGTGAGCAACAAATGAAAGTGGTTGGGCATCAGCGCGTAGGCGTGCACCTCAATTGCGCAACTGCGGGCGTACTCCCGCAGCAAATCGTGCATGAACTGGTAATCGGACGCCTGCTGAAAGATGGGCTGGCCGTTATGCCCACGCTGAATGACGTGGTGCGGGAGACCCGCAAAGCTGAGACGGGAGAGTCGCGCCATGTCAGGGGCATGCACAACGATAGGTCACGCCAGCCCCCCTTTTTCCTAGGTTACTTGGGCGCTTTGGTCACGCGCACCTTGCCACCGGTGGTCACGATAATGACGGCATCCCCGGGGGCCAGCTTCTCGGCCGCCTTGGCCTGCACAATCGCGCGGCGCTCGCCGCCCTTGAGTTGCACCAATATTTCTACCGCGTCTTCGCGCGTCGCAAAGCGTTCAATGGCGTTGCCTGCGGCTGCACCGGCAACACCGGCCAAGATGCCCAGCACCTGCGACTCGGCCCGACCGCTGCCACCACCGTAGCCGCCAATCGCGCCGACCACGCCCCCAACTGCCGCGCCGGTTCCAGACTGGTTACCGTCTACCGTGACATCGCGCACCGACAGCACCACCGCGTCTTCGACCTGGGCCATGCGCTGTGTGTCCCCCCGCTTGATCACATCGGGGCTGCTGCTGGCACATGCGGCAAGTGCCCCGACAACGGAAAGAATCAGGGCCAGGCGAATGCTTGTTTTCATGGGGTTACTCCAAAATCAATAAGTTGCGCGCCGCACCATAACGGCTCAGGCCGCACCGGCGTTGTCCAGCGCATTGTCTTTCAAGTGTGTAAAGCGGGTGTCAAGCAGGGACTCAATGCCAAATTCCTGCAGGATGGCGGTAAGCCGCTGCGCCGCGCTGCGCTTACGCTGCCCCGTGTAGTGCGCCAGGATCAACTCGTTTTTCATGCTGTGCTCCCAGCCCACCAACTCGGTGACGGTGACCTGGTAGCCGCAAGCCTCCAAATAAAGGCAGCGCAGCACGTTGGTAATCTGGCTGCCCATTTCGCGGGTGTGCAGCGGGTGGCGCCAGAGTTCAGCCAGCGGCGTGCGGGACAGAGACAACGCCTTGCCCTGGTTCAAATGCCGCGCCACTTCGGCCTGGCAGCAAGGCACCAGCACCATCGCACGCGCCTTCTTTTCCAGGCCAAATGCAATGGCGTCGTCGGTGGCGGTGTCACAGGCATGCAGGCCAGTCACCACATCCACCTGCGCTGGCACTTGCTGGCTCTGGGCTGACTCCGCTACCGTGAGGTTGAGAAAACTCATGCGCTCAAAGCCGAGCTTGCTGGCCAGCGCCGTGCTGCGCTCGACCAACTCCGCCCGCGTCTCAATGCCATAAATGTGGCTGCCGCTGCGGCTCTTGAAATACAGGTCATACAGAATGAAACCCAGATACGACTTGCCGGCGCCGTGGTCCGCCAGCGTCAGGCGGCCTTCCGGTCCAGCCTGCAAACCATCCAGCAACTTCTCGATAAATTGAAACAGGTGATAGACCTGCTTCAGTTTGCGGCGCGAGTCCTGGTTGAGCTTCCCCTCACGGGTCAGGATGTGCAGTTCCTTTAGCAGTTCAATCGACTGCCCCGGCTTGAGGTCCAGGCCCAACGCGTCGGGCGTTGGGGCAGTCCGCCCTGCTTCTTTGGGCGTCTTGCCTCGAACGTCTGACTTAGACCGGCTCATGGTGCATCCTCATCCGGCGCAGTGGCATCCACACCCAAAGCGCTCCAGCCGTCCGGCCCCAAGCGCAGCATGGTTTGCATATTGGTTTCATAAATCGCCTCGGCATTGGGGAACGCGGCCACCGCACGGTCCACGCTGTCTTCGCGCAGCAGGTGCAGCGTGGGATAGGGCGCACGGTTGGTGTAGTTGGTAATGTCGTCGGGATCGGTATCGGCAAACTGGTAGTGCGGGTGCAGGCTGGCAATCTGCAGAACGCCATCCAGATCCAGGTCCACCAGCAACTGGTCGGCCCGCTCCAGCAATTCGTTGAACTCCAGAAAATCAGCGAACCCATCGGGTGCGATCAACATGGTGGTGTCCAGTTGAGCGGGGGCAGTTTCCACCAGATGCTGGAGTTCTCGCTTCAGGTCCAGCAGCATCGCCTTGGCGCGCTGCGCATGGCTGATGACATAGCGCACCTGCCCTTTAACTTCCACCGACTTGGCGAACGGACACAGGTTCAGCCCGATCACGGCGCGTTGCACCCAACGGCGCGTGTCTTCCACCACGATGGCATGCCGTTGGGAAAATTCTTGATTCATGGGCTGAATGGGTGTTGAGACTGGGGCAGGCTAGCCGTTGGTTTGCAGCAGGCGCCGACCGGTCAGGCGATGGTGTTCACGGGAGGCAAACCGATCGGTCATGCCGGCAATATAGTCGGCCACGCTGCGTTGCAGCGCCGGCCCGGCGTTCCAGGTGGAGACCTGCGTTGACTGCGAGCGCAGTGCAAAGCCCGCCTGCATTTCGTGCGGTGCTTCGCAATACAGCGTAAAGAGTTCCTGCACCACGGTCTTGGCCTGATCCATCGTCTGCACCACCTGCGTATGCCGGTACAGGTGCGCAAACAAAAAGCGCTTGAGTTCTGCCGATTGCTGGCGCATGCCTTCGCTAAAAACTATCAGCGGCTCGCAGCGACGCACATCAGCCAGCGTGGCTACACCGGCCTCCGCAATTGCAGCGCGCGTAGCCCGGATCACATCAAACACCTGTTCACTCAGCATCAGCCGGATGCTTTCGTACATCAGGCGCCTTGCCTGACCACTGTTGCGCAAGTGCGCGTGGTCCTGCATCGCCTGATCACAAAAGCCACGAAACAACCGGACCTCGCGCACCTGCTCCAGGCTGATCAGCCCTGAGCGGATGCCATCGTCAATGTCGTGGGCGTTGTAGGCGATTTCATCGGCGAGGTTGCACAGTTGCGCCTCCAGGCTGGGGCGTTGGCTATCCAGAAACCGCCGCCCCACGCCGCCTTGCCCATCGGCGTAGGCGTGCTCTGCCGCTTCCAGCAGTTGCGCGTTGGTGCGTGAGCAGTGTTTGAGAATGCCCTCGCGGGTTTCAAAGCACAGGTTGAGCCCGTCGAACAACGGGTAGCGCTCTTCCAGCAAATCCACCACGCGCAGACTTTGCAGGTTGTGCTCAAACCCGCCGTAATCGACCATGCATTCGTGCA
>CAKZJN010000466.1 GCA_936943465.1 uncultured Rhodoferax sp. | reverse complement strand
AGCAATTGATCCAGGCTCAGGCGCTCCACGCCGGGCATCGAAGACACGGTTACCCGCTGGCCTTGGCCATCCACCACAAAAACCGGGTAGATCAGATCATGCGGCGTGAGAGTATTTTCACGGACCAGATTGCGGGTAAATGGGTCGCGGCGCAGGCGGCGGGGCCGGCCCGCTGGGTAGGGTGCATAAGGTGTCATGGCGAAAATTGTGCCCTAAAGTTGGTCATGTCTCTTCCCGGCGCGCTTTTCGGGGCGGGAAATCTTCGTTCGATTAAGCACACAGCCCAGAATTGCGCACCACGGCGGTGATTTCTCACATGGACTTTGGGGTAATTGATAAAACTACTTGCCATAAGCGGCGGGTTTTGATAGATTTCAGTCCGGGCAGCTTGCTGCCTCCCGCTTTTCCTCCCTGAGCGGGGCCTTGATGTGTGACAGCAAATAGGCTTACCACCCCAGCCCACGTGCTGGGGTTTTTTTTGTCTGCAAGCTTTTGTCCTACACTGAAATCCATGCTCTGGGTAAAGTCCTTCCACATCGTATTTGTTGCCAGCTGGTTTGCGGGCTTGTTCTATCTGCCGCGCATCTTTGTCAATCTGGCCATGGTTCCCAAAGGCTCGGACGCCGAGTTGGCGCGTTTGCTCCTGATGGCGCGCAAGCTGATGCGCTTCTCGCACATGTTGGTGGTGCTGGCACTCGGCTTCGGCATCTGGACCTGGGGGCTGTACGGCTGGGGCTTTGGAATGGGCGATGGCAACGGCATGGGCTGGATGCACATCAAGTTGCTGCTGGTGCTGTTTGCCGTCATTTACCATGCTATCTGTGCCGGGATGCTGCGCAAGTTCGAGTCGGGCGCCGAGCGCCACAGCCATGTCTGGTTCCGCTGGTTTAACGAAATCCCGGTTCTTTTGCTGATCGGCACGGTCATTCTGGTGGTCGTCAAGCCGTTCTAACGCCGCTATGCATAAAACCGCCGCATCGCCTTTGGCGTTGATTTATGCGGCGCTGATTGTCTATGCCAGTCTGTATCCGTTTACGGATTGGCGCGATCAGGGCAATGATTTCTGGACTTTTTTGCTGGCTCCCTGGCCGCGCTACTGGACTGGATTTGATGCCGGCATCAATGTCATCGGCTACCTTCCCTTTGGCGGGCTGTTGACCCTGAGCGCGCTGCGGTCCGGTCGCACTGATCGCCCCCTTCTCTTTGCATTTGTTTGCGCGACCCTGCTAGCGCTGGCCATGGAGGCCTTACAAAGTTACCTTCCGGTGCGTGTGGCTTCCCGTGAGGATTGGCTACTCAATTCGGCGGGCGCCTGGATTGGTGCGGTTTGCACGCTTGCGATGGAACATTGGGGGGCGATAGACCGATGGAGTCACTTCCGCAGGCGTTGGTTTGTTGAGAGTGCGCGTGGCGGGCTGGTGTTGCTGGCCACCTGGCCGCTGGCGCTGCTGTTTCCACCTGGCATTCCCTTTGGTTTGGGGCAAATATTTGAGCGCATTGAGGCGGATATCGCCGAGCGTCTGGCCGAAACCCCGTTTCTGGATTGGCTGCCGGTGCGGGATATTGAATTGGAGCCCTTGCTGCCGGTTACCGAGGCCTTGTGCGTCATGCTGGGCTTGCTGATTCCCTGCCTGCTGGCTTTTTGCATCATGCGACCTGGCATGCGGCGCTTGCTAGCGGCACCCCTGGTCATCGGCCTAGGAGTTCTGGTCACCGCACTTTCAGCCATGTTGAGTTGGGGGCCGGCCCATGCATGGGCCTGGTTGGACGCACCGGCCCAGGTAGGCCTCCTAGCGGCATTGCTGTTGTCGCCCTTGCTTAGTTTGGTGCCGGCGCGGGCTTCAGCGGCGTTGGTGCTATTGGGTTTGGGGCTGTATTTGGGTATCTTGAATCGAGCTCCGGCGAACCCGTATTTCGCGCAAACCTTGCAGGCGTGGGAGCAGGGGCGCTTTATCCGGTTCAATGGCCTTGCGCAGTGGCTGGGTTGGGTTTGGCCGTATGCGGTGTTGGTGTATGTGCTGTCTTTGGTTTGGCGGCGCGACGCCAATAACTAAAATCGGCGCATGACTGAATCCAATACCCCACCGAACTCTTATTACGAGCGCCACATTTTTTTCTGCGTGAACGAGCGCAAAAACGGCGAAGCCTGCTGCGCACAATTCAAGGCGCAAGAAGCCTTTGATCATTGCAAAGCACGGGTTAAAGACGCCGGCTTGGCTGGCGTTGGCAAGGTACGCGTCAACAAGGCGGGCTGTCTGGATCGCTGTGCAGCGGGGCCCGTTGCCGTGGTGTACCCGGAAGCGGTCTGGTACAGCTATGTGGACCTGCAGGATATTGACGACATCGTGGAGTCTCACCTGCGTGATGGCAAAGTGGTGGAGCGATTGCTCACGCCGCCGCATCTCGGGCGCTAGGCCATGAAGGCGTCTACCCGAAAGTTCTGTATCGACGGAGCTGCCGGCGCAATCGAATTGGCAGTCGATGAGCCGCAAGCCACCGATGTGCCTTTCAAGGGCGTGGCGGTGATTGCCCATCCGCACCCCCTGTTTGGCGGCACCATGGATAACAAGGTGGTGCAAACCTTGGCGCGTGCCTTTGTGCAAAGTGGCTGGCGTGCCGTGCGCTTCAATTTTCGCGGTGTGGGAGGTAGCGCCGGTGCGCATGACGAAGGCCGTGGCGAGCACTTGGATTTGTTGTCAGTCATTCAGAGCCAGGCGCCCGATGGGCCTCTGGCCTTGGCCGGGTTCTCTTTCGGCGCCTATGTGACCTGCCAGGCGGTTGCGGCCTTAGGCGCGGCGCGGCAACCTGAAAAATTGGTGTTGGTGGGCACCGCGACCAGTCGGTTTGCGGTGGCGCCAGTGGCCCCGGAATTGCATGCCCGGGCCCTGGTGGTGCACGGCGAAGTGGACGACACCGTGCCCCTTGCCTCCGTAATGGATTGGGCACGACCGCAGCATCTGCCGGTGACGGTCATTCCCGGGGTGGAGCACTTCTTCCATGGGCAGTTGCCGCTGCTTCGGGGACTGGTTGCCCGCCACCTTGCCAGTGATTTTTCCTAGTTTCTAATTCAATGGGCTCATGCGAGCCCAGCCTTTATCCCGATGAAATACCTGGTTGCCATTGTTTTGGCCGTGCTGCATTTTTCGGCTGTCGCGCAAATGCCGCAGCCGCCCGAAGTGGCTGCCCGCGCTTACGTCTTGGTGGATCTAACCGCCAACCAGGTCTTGGCGGCCAAGGAGATGGATTTGCCGGTCGAGCCAGCGTCGCTGACCAAGCTGATGACGGCTTATTTGGTGTTTGATGCGCTCAAGTCCAAGAAAATTGACTTGAAGCAAACTTTCTCGGTGAGTGAGCGCGCCTGGAAAATGCCGGGTTCGCGCATGTTTATTGACCCCAAGATGCAGGTGCCTGTCGAGGACCTCCTAAAGGGGATGATTGTGCAGAGTGCCAACGATGCCACGCTGGCCCTTGCGGAGGGGGTGGGGGGCAGTACTGAAAAGTTCGTTCAAATGATGAACGGACAGGCCAAGGCGCTGGGCATGAAACACACCAGCTACAAGAACCCGGATGGCATGACCGAAGCAGGCCACAGCACCACCGCGCGCGATGTGAGCATTCTGGCTACGCGTCTGATCGGCGATTTTCCTCAGCACCTTGGCCTTTACGCCATTCAGAAGTACCGCTATCCGGATACGCCGGCGTCCAACGAGAGCAGCCGCAATCTGCTGTTGTTTCGGGATCCGACCGTGGATGGTCTGGCGGTTGGGCACACCGATGCGGCTGGTTATTGCATGGTCGCCACGGCCAAGCGCGAGTTCCAGAATCTGGCGACTGTGGGGGCGCCGGCTTCAGGGAATCGCCGCCTGCTCTCCGTCGTCCTGGGGGCCGAGAGCGAAAACTCCCGCGCAAACGAATCGCAAAAGCTTCTGAACTGGGGATTCACCGCTTTTGAGGCCGTGAAGTTGTTTGGTGCCAACCAAGCGGTGGTGACCCCTCCGGTCTGGAAGGGTTCATCGGCGGAGGTCAAACTGGGGCGCACGGAGTCCATCGTGGTGGCGGTGCCGGCGGGTACAGCCTCGATGGTCAAGACGCAGGTGTTGCGCAACGACCCTTTGGTGGCACCGATATCCAAGTGGCAGCAAACGGCCACCTTGCGAGTGACTGCCGGAGAGCAGTTGGTATCTGAGGTGCCCTTGCTGGCGCTTGAAGGCGTCGAGCAAGCGGGCATTTTTGGCCGTGCCTGGGATGCCTTGCGCCTTTGGATTCGCTAAGCGCCAATCTGGTAGTTGCGGGAAAACCCCCGATCTGATACAGTCGAGGGCTTTTCGGAAATTCCGAAGGGATTCACGTTTTCGTAATACTTCAAACGTTTAGGGACGTTTTTTAAATGCCAACCATTAACCAGCTCGTGCGTCAAGGCCGTGAGGTCGAGACCATCAAGTCGAAGAGCCCTGCTATGCAGAACTCTCCGCAGCGTCGCGGTGTGTGCACCCGTGTGTACACCACAACGCCTAAGAAACCTAACTCCGCTCTGCGTAAAGTTGCCAAAGTGCGCTTGACCAACGGTTTTGAGGTGATCTCCTACATCGGCGGTGAAGGCCACAACCTGCAGGAACACAGCGTGGTGCTGGTTCGCGGCGGTCGTGTCAAGGACTTGCC
>CAKZJN010000465.1 GCA_936943465.1 uncultured Rhodoferax sp. | reverse complement strand
TTCCTCAATAGCTCAGTCGGTAGAGCGCCGGACTGTTAATCCGTAGGTCCCTGGTTCGAGCCCAGGTTGAGGAGCCAAAAATGATAAAGCCTCGCACGAAAGTGCGGGGCTTTCGTCTTTCTAGAGCTAACGAAGACGTGGCATTGCAAATTCGTTGCGACTCCCGCAAATGCAGCCGCTGGCATAGATCCTCTTGGCTCTTGATTGGCGGCAACTACTGCGTCATTCGTAATTGCGCGTGCAAATGCGTTGCTCTAAACTTTAAGGCCCAACCACCTAATCGGTGTTGGGCGGGCATTTGAATATGCGCCTATTGGCCGATTCGCCCGAATAACTTAAATTAAGTGGCAGGGCCCATGCAGAAAGTCCGTTACCGCGCATGCTGCGGGATTACGCAGTGTTTCCCAAGAAGAACACACTTGGGGTTCACCATGATCGAGCTTGTGATCGTGGTTGTGGTCTTGGGCCTATTGGCAGCCATTGCCTTACCAAAGTTCATAAATCTCGGCGTGGACGCGCGCGTAAGTACCGTTACTGCGGCGAAAGGCGCCGTAGTGGCCGCAGCCAATAACGCGTTCGTGAAATGCCAATTGAAACAAGGCTGTTACACCACGGCGATTGGTACTTTCATTACCAGTCCCGCGGGCGTTTCAGCGGCGCTTTACCATGGGTATCCGACTGGTCAAACCCGTTTCAATTTATTCGGCATCAAGGACTGGATCCAAATACAAGGATTCACCATTACAGAGCCGTTCCCGCACATCACCTATTTTTCATTGGATGCCGCACCGGATCCTGACAACTGCAAGGTTAAGTACGTAGAGGCCGCCAGTCTGGGAGCGGCGCCAGTGGTTACCACCATCATTTCCGGTTGCTGAGTGATTTGACTGTTTGAAATCCCTCGGTGCCCAATGGTGTCAGAAGCCAATGCGCTTATTTCAAAAAAAAGGCCCAGCAGGTTACTACTGGGCCTGAAAGCACGTTGCTTTTGGGGGACAACAACGCGTTACCTGTGGCATAGCCATGCGAGATCCTATTTGCGTGGGAGCGCCACGGTCAAATGGCGCGAAAAAGTGGAACAATGGTTTCAGTTTTTCAGTGCTTGAGAACCCGCTCTTGAGACAATTGAAACGCTCTGTAAAGCTTGTCAACCTTCCCGCTTGCCCACGGCGTTAAGGACGGGTGCGCGGGCGAATGCCGCCCGCCCCAAAGGACTTCTCGCCATGAAAAAACACATTGCCGCCCTCTTCGCCCTGTCCTCCGGACTGGTGCTGGCCCAGGACATGGGCCGCGTAATTTCCTCCACGCCCGTGATACAGCAAGTGGCCGTCCCCCGTCAGGTGTGCACCGACCAGCAAGTGGAAGTGCAGCAACCCAAATCGGGCGCTGGCGCTGCGCTGGGTGCCATTGCCGGTGGTGCGGCCGGTAACGCCTTGGGCGGACGCGGTGCTGGCGGTGCCGCTGCCACCATGCTGGGAATCGTAGGCGGCGCCATGCTTGGCGACCGCATTGAAGGCGAGCCCGATTCCGAGCTTCGCACGGTACGCCAGTGCAGCACCCAGTCGATTTACGAGAACCGAACGGTAGGCTACAACGTGGTTTACGAGTACGCCGGCAAGCAGTATTCGGTGCAGATGCCCAACGACCCGGGCCCCACTATTGCGCTACAAATCGGCCCAGTCGGCGGCAGCTATTCGGCCGTTCCAGCACCAGCGCCCGCCCCGGCGATCGTGCAAGCGCCGGTCTATGTGCAGCCGCCCGTGGTCATTTCCACACAGCAGTTCATTCCGAGTTACTACGCCCGCCCCTACTACCCGCCCATCAGCCTGGAGTTTGGTTGGGGCGGTCATTGGGGCGGCCACCGGGGGCACCGGCATTGGCGCTAAGCGATTAGTTACTGGTCTTGCAAGTTGAAGATGCGCTGCATCGGCACCCATTTTTCACCTGCCGGCGTCCAGGGCGTGGGGGCCTGAAAAGTCCACATCAAGCGCTCCCATTCCACAATGGTCGGGTTGGCCGCTGACGCCGCTGCCATCACCTCGGCGCGGTACACCGCCGGGTTCACTTCCATCAGCATAAATAGCCTGGTGCCCAGGCGGTAGATTTCCATCGACACCACCCCGTTGGCAAGCAGGTGGTCGCGTACCGCCGGCCATATCTTCTGGTGTGCAGCTTCGTATTCGGCAATCTTGGCGGCGTCGTCGATCAGATCGAGTGCCAGGCAGTAGCGTGTGGTGCCCATCACGCGGTTTTCAGCAAAGGGCGCGGTCCAGGTGGGTGTAGCCACCATCCACAAAGATCCACTGTCCCGTGGTGTGCGACGACTGCTCCGACAACAAGAACACCGTCATGCTGGCAATTTCCTCGGCCGTGGTCATGCGCTTGCCCAGCGGGATGCGGCGGGTAATGTCGGCCAGCTTGGCCGCCGGGTCGGCAAAGGTGTCAATCCAGCGCGCGTAGAGCGGCGTCATCACCTCGGCCGGAATCACCGCGTTCACCCGCACCCCGTCTTCCAGCAGCGATGCCGCCCACTCGCGGGTCAGCGAAAGCTGCGCGCCCTTGGCGGCGGTGTAGCCGCTGGTGTTGCCCTGCCCCGTGATGGCGGTCTTGGACGAAATGTTGACGATGGAGCCGCGACTCGCCTTGAGGTGCGGCACGCAGTAATGCGCCATGCTGTAGTAATGGATCAGGTTGCGGTCCAGCGAGGCCACAAACGCATCGCGGCCGGCGTCCAGCCCCACGCCGTCATTGATACCCGCGTTGTTCACCAGGCCGTCAAGTTGCCCGAACTGCGCCAGCACCTGCGCTACTGCACGGCCACAGGCCGCGTCGTCGGACAGTTCCAGTTGGATAAACAGAAAGCGCGGCTGCAGTTCGCGTAGGGTCCGTTCAAATTCAGCAGTCAAGGGGCTTTTGCCCAGCACGACCGGAATGGCGCCTTCGCGCGCCAGCGTGGTGGTGATCGCCGCACCAATGCCGCTGGCACCGCCGGTGACGATGAATACCTTGTCTTTGAGTTGCAAATCCATCGGTTTCTTTCAGGTTGAAGGCGCGCGCACTGGCACGGCAAGCTGGTAACAGCGCATCGCGTTCACGCTCCAGAAGGCTTCCTGCTCCTGGTGCGTCAGCCGGGTGTTGGCCCAGCGTTGTACCAGCCCGTGCACCGCCTCATAGGGAGCCGCCAACTGGCAAACCGGCCAGTCCGAGCCATACAAAATGCGGTTCGGGCCAAACAGGTCCAGGGCGCGGTCCAGGCACTCCAGCATCACCTTGGCGTCTTGCGGCTGTATGCCCTTGCCCGCCGACCAATCGGCTTCAGTCACCAAGCCGGACAGCTTGCACACCACATGCGGCATGGCCGCCAGCGCCGTGATGCTGGCCAGCCAGCGCCCCGGCACCTCGCTGCGCGTGGCCCAGTCGCGCACGCAAGGTTTGCCCACATGGTCGAGCACCAGCCAGTGCTGGTTGTGGCGGGCACAAAAGTCGATTACCGAGGTAATTTGCCGGTCAAACACCAGCACGTCGTAAACCAACCCACGCTTTTGCAAGGCTTTCACGCCCCGGCTGAAGTCCGGATTGCGTACCACTGCCGACAGGTTGGGCTCGTCTTGCAAGATGTGCCGAAAGCCCTTGAGCAGCGGCTGCCCACGGTACGCGTCGAGCACATCTTCAATAGCTGGCGAGGTCAGATCGGTCCAGCCCACCACTCCGACAATTTGCGGGTTGCTTCGGGCCAGCGCCAGCAAGTCATCGGTCTCGGTTGGCCCACTTCGCGCCTGCACCGCCACCACCGCATCCACGCCCGCCACCTGCATGGCCGGCAGCACATCGGCCGGCAGGCAGTCGCGCTGCAAGGCCGGCATGCCGTCGGTAATCCACGGAAAGTCTGCGGGCTGGTAGCGCCAGTAATGCTGGTGCGTATCAATCTTCATGGCGCAAACGTCAGGCGGGTTTGAACGCGTAATCCTTGAGCGACTGCGGCTTCATTTCAATCGAGAAGCCCGGCAATTTGGGCGGCATGTAGGCCGCGTTCTGGATTACGCAGGGGTCAATAAAGTGCTCATGCAAATGGTCCACAAACTCAATCACCCGGCCCTCGCGGGTGCCGGCAATGCACAGGTAATCAATCATGGAGAGGTGCTGCACGTACTCGCACAGGCCTACGCCCCCCGCATGCGGGCACACCGGCAATTTGTACTTGGCGGCCATCAGCATGACCGCCAGAATTTCATTCACGCCGCCCAAACGGCAGGAGTCGATTTGCACCACGTCAATGGCACCGCGCATGATGAGCTGTTTGAAAATGATGCGGTTCTGGCACATCTCACCAGTCGCCACCTTGACCGGAGCCACGCCTTCGCGGATCACGCGATGACCTTCAATATCGTCCGGGCTGGTCGGTTCCTCAATGAACCAGGGCTTGCAAAAAGCCAGGTCGTTGACCCACTCCACCGCCTGGTTCACTTCCCAGACCTGGTTGGCATCAATCATCAGGTGCCGATCCGGCCCCAGCACTTCCCGCGCAATCGTCAGGCGGCGCACGTCGTCGGCCTTGTCACGGCCTACCTTCATCTTGACGTGGTTGAAGCCGGCATCAATCGCCTCTTTGCACAGGCGGCGCAGCTTGTCGTCGTCATAGCCCAGCCAGCCGGCCGAGGTGGTGTAGCAGGGGTAGCCCTCGCGCTCCAGCGTGGCCAGGCGTTCGGCCTTTCCGGCGTCTTGTGCCTTGAGCATGGCCAGCGCCTCTTCAGGCGTGATGCAGTCGGTGATGTAGCGGAAGTCAATCAGCTTGACGATTTCTTCCGGGCTCATGCGCGACACCAGTTTCCACACCGGCACGCCTTCGAGCTTGGCCCACAAGTCCCACACTGCATTGACAACCGCGCCGGTGGCCAGGTGGATGGCGCCCTTGTCAGGGCCGATCCAGCGCAACTGGCTATCCGAGGTGATGTGGCGCCAGAAGCGCCCCATGTCTTCGGCCACCCAGGCCATGTCCAGCCCCACCACCAGCGGCTCCAGGGCCT
>CAKZJN010000464.1 GCA_936943465.1 uncultured Rhodoferax sp. | reverse complement strand
GCGTGGTCACAAATGCCGAGCGTCTCGCGCACGTTGTGGTCGGTGATCAGCACGCCAATGCCGCGCGCTTTCAGGAAATTAATGATGCGCTGGATTTCAATCACTGCAATCGGGTCGATGCCGGCAAACGGTTCGTCCAACAGAATGAAGCGCGGACCGGTGGCCAGCGCCCGGGCAATTTCCACGCGGCGGCGTTCGCCACCCGACAAGGCCAGTGCGGGCGACTCGCGCAAGTGTTCTACCCGCAACTCCTTGAGCAGGTTGGTCAGGCGGCTCTCAATTTCATCGTGGCGCAGCGGTACGCCCTCGGCATCGCGCTGTAGTTCCAGCACCGCGCGCACGTTGTCTTCCACATTGAGCTTGCGAAAGATCGAGGCCTCCTGTGGCAAATACCCCAGGCCCAGACGGGCACGCCGGTGAATCGGCATGTGCTCAATCGACTGACCATCAATCGCAATGTCGCCTCCGCTGGCACGCAGCAGACCCACGATGATGTAGAACGAAGTGGTCTTGCCAGCGCCGTTGGGGCCGAGCAGGCCCACCACTTCGCCGGTGCGTACTGTCAGCGACACATCTTTAACGACCTGCCGCTTTCCATAGGACTTTTGCAGGTGCTGCGCCGTCAGGCTACCCGCCGCAAACACGGTCACTTCGGAACACCCCCCAGGGTGGAAGACGGTTTGAGTTTGGTCGCATCGGTAGGCGGAGCGCTGGCTTCCGGCTTGGGCGTCAGCATGACGCGAACCCGACCGCTATTGCCCAAGGCCCCTGACGGCCCTTTGTTGGCGACGCCGTCCACCGTAAACAAGTCGGTCAGGTTTTCATAAACGATGCTGCCGCCGGTAATTTCATCGGCCACGGTGGTGCCCCGAAGGCGGCGCAACTGCGCTTTGCGGCTGAAAGTCACCGTGTCGGCCCTGCCGTCATAGGTGATCGATTCACCTTCACCTTCAATGAATTCCTCTAGCGCTTCGCGTTTTTGGCGATAAAACGCCAGTTTGTCGGCTGTGCCAGTGGCAACGCCGTATTGAAAGCCATCCGGATCCTGGCGCACTTCGAGGCGTTCGGCCCGGATTTGAATCGAACCCTTGGTCAATACCACCCGGCCCGTAAAGACGCTGATCTGCTTCAGGTCGTCGTACCGGAGCGAGTCCGCCTCAATGTTCATGGGCTTGTTTCGATCGGCCTTTTCCGCATGGACCCCCACCCCGGCCAGCAATAGGGCCGTGGTCATCAACAGGGGAAGGCACTTGAAATTCATAAAGGCACGAAACTTGCTCAGATTGCGCTCCGGCCATTGTACCGAGCGCATGGCATGTTTTATGCCTCAGCGGGGTCAGAATGCAAACGAATCGATGGAAATAGGTAAAGGTCGCAACCGAGGCCGCCGAACTGAATAACTGGTTCGCGGCCTACGGGCTTCCCGGGGCGATTCGCTTGATTCTGGCGCGCTCGCTCACTTGCCGTTGCGCACGCCGGCCACCAGCGCATCGACCACTTTCAAGGCATTGTCCATGCCCTTGGCCAGCGAACCATCCACGTAGAAGCGGCCTGCCACACCCAGCGCCGGCACGCCTTCGACCCGGTAGGCGTCCTGCAATTGCTTGGACTTGGTGGCCTTGGTCGCCACGCTGAACGAGTTGTATTGCTCGGTGAATTTGGCGGTGTCCACGCCCTGCTTGCCAACCCATTCGGTAATGGCAGCAGCGTTGGCAAGTGCTTGCCGTTCGACGTGAATGGCATTGAACACTTTGGTGTGCAGTTTCTCGACCAGCCCCAATGCCTCGAGCGCGAAGTACAGGCGCTGTTGCGGCACAAAGTCGTCGCGAAAGGCAATTGGCACGCGGCGGAAAGAAACGTCCTTGGGCAACTGCTTGACCCACGCGGCCAGCATCGGCTCAAACGCATGGCAATGCGGGCAGCTGTACCAGAAAAACTCCACCACCTCAATTTTCCCTGCAGGCGCTTCCACCGAAGCCTTGGGGTCCAATGGCAGGTAATCGGTTCCGGCCTGCGGTTTGTTGGCATCAGCCAGGGCCGGAGCCGCCCAGAAGGCACCTGCGGCCACCGCAGCGCTACCAGCCACCAGAGAAAAATCACGACGTTTCATAGCACTCCAATCTGTTTGTAGAACGCAGCATGCGCGCGGCGCAGCCTACCTGACTCACGTAAATTTAAGTTAACGCTGAACCCGCACCAGCGCGGTTTCCAGGCCCGACTTGTCCAGTTTTTCCTTGGCCTTTTCGCCATCTTCCTTCTTGTCAAAAGGCCCCATGCGAACACGGAATACCGTTTTGCCCGACTGCTCACGCTCGGACACTTTGGTGTCTATCCCACTCAGCGACAGCTTGGCTCGCTGGCTTTCGGCGTCTTCCAGGGTGCGGTAAGCGCCCACCTGCACCCAGTACACAAAGGGTTCTGCGTCCGCAGCGCCGGCCTTGGCTTTGGCCAGTTCGCCGATGGGGTCGGCCGACGCGGCGGCTTTGGCTTCGGGTTTCTTGGCGTCGGCCTTGGGCGGCGCAGAGGCGGCGGCGGCAGGGGTGGCCGGTGTCGCAGGTGCAGACGCGGCAGGCTGCACCGGCTTGGCGGCCGGATTCTTGCCATACAGCGGCGCGTTGGGGTCCCAGTCCTTGTTCTTCTTGGCCTCTTCCGCGTCCTGATCGGCGCTGCGGGTCTGGCCCTTGTTCATAAAGGGCACCGGCACCTTGGTGACATACACCGCCACCGCCAGGGCCCCGGCAAGGCCCACCACCACGCCCAAAATAAAGCCCAGAATGGTTCCGCCGCGCTGTTGTTTCATGCTTTTGTGCCCCTTTGTTGTGGTTATTACATCTTCTGTGGCGCGCTCACACCCAGTACCGCAAGCCCGTTGTGCAGCACCTGCGCCGTGGCAGCAACCAACGCCAGTCGCGCCAGCTTGACTGCTTCATCGTCCACCAGAATGCGCTCGGCATCGTAGTAGCTGTGGTAGCAGGCCGCCAGTTCGCGCAGGTAAAAGGTCACGTCGTGTGGCGCGAAACCATCGGCCGCTGCGGTCAGCATTTCGGGGTATTT
>CAKZJN010000463.1 GCA_936943465.1 uncultured Rhodoferax sp. | reverse complement strand
GTGGCCGAGAAGCACTTCCTGGCCTACCTGGCTCCGCGCCGCCACTGATTGCCATGCAACGCATAGACCACGCCTTGTTGTCGCCCAGCCTGGGCAGCCACAAAACCCTCACCAGTTTTCACTTCGGCACAGCCGGTTCCGGCAAGAAGATTTACATCCAGGCCAGCCTGCATGCCGAGGAGCTGCCGGGCATGCTGGCAAGTTTTCACCTGCGCCCGCTGCTCGAAGCAGCCGAGGCAGCGGGTCAGGTGGCGGGCGAAATTGTGCTGGTGCCGGTGAGCAACCCCATCGGACTGGCCCAGCGCGTGGACCACAAACCCATGGGCCGCTTTGAGTTGGACACGTCCGAGAACTTCAACCGCCACTACCCCGACTTTGCCAAGGCCGTGTTGCCGGTGGTGCAGGACAAGATGGGGCCCGATGGCGCTGCCAACGTGGCGCTGGTACGCCAGGCCATGGCCGACTACCTGGCTGCCTGGGCACCGCAAACCGAGTTGCAAAGCCTGCGCAAGACGCTGCTCAGTCTGGCCTTTGATGCCGACATCGTGCTCGACCTGCACTGCGACTGCGAAGGTGTGATGCACTTTTACTGCGAGGAAAGTTGCTGGCCCACGCTGGCCCCGATTGCGCATTTCATGGGCAGCCGGGCGATTTTGCTGGCCAAGGATTCCGGTGGCGGGCCGATTGACGAATGCCTGTCCGGCGTCTGGTGGCGTCTGGCCGAGGCGCTCAAGGCGCAAGGCATAACGCACCCGCTTCCCCAGGGTTGCTGCACCACCACCATTGAATTGCGGGGTGAGCTCGACGTCACGCACGCCTATGCCCAGCAAGACGCGCGCGCCATTTTTGGATTTCTGGAACACATCGGTGTGCTGCAAACCGGCAACCAGCCCGCCGTGCCCGCACCGCTGTGCCAGCCCACGCCGCTGGCCGGGTCGGAAACCCTGCGCGCAGCCGCTCCCGGCGTGGTGACCTTTGCCGTGGAGCCCGGCAGCACGCTGCGTACTGGCGATCTGGTGGCCGAAGTGATCAACCCCATCGAAGGCACCGTCCAGTCGGTGCGCGCCGGTGTGGATGGCGTGTTTTACGCCCGCATTCGCGACCGCTACGTCACCGCCGGCTGTGAGCTGGGCAAGATTGCCGGCGCCCATGCCTTTAGAACCGGCCCCCTGCTGGGCGACTAACGCACCAGCTTGCACCTTTTCAACCGAGCCGCCCGACCATGACCCCAGCCACCACCCTCAAACTCCAGGTTGAGAACATCCACAAGAACTTCGGCCCCAATGAAGTGCTGAAGGGCGTTTCGCTGACCGCCCATGCCGGCGATGTGATCAGCATCATCGGCAGTTCGGGTTCGGGCAAAAGCACCTTCCTGCGCTGCATCAACCTGCTCGAAAAGCCCAACCAGGGCCGCATTGAAGTGGCCGGCGAAAAGCTGTTGCTGGTTAAGGGCAAGGGAGGCGACCTGGAAGCCGCCGACCCCAAACAACTGCAGCGCCTGCGCACCAAGCTGGCCATGGTGTTCCAGCACTTCAACCTGTGGGCGCACATGACGGTGTTGCAAAACATCATCGAAACCCCGGTGCACATCCTGGGCGTGCCCAAGGACCAGGCCGTGGAAACGGCGCGCAAATACCTCGCCAAGGTGGGGCTCTCCAACGTGGAAGACCGCTACCCCGCCCACATGAGCGGCGGTCAGCAGCAGCGCGTGGCGATTGCCCGCGCGCTGGCGGTGGAGCCCGAGGTCATGCTGTTTGACGAACCGACCAGCGCACTCGACCCCGAACTGGTGTCCGAAGTGCTCAAGGTGATGAAGACACTGGCGCAGGAAGGCCGCACCATGGTGGTGGTGACCCACGAAATGGGCTTTGCCCGCGAGGTGGCCAACCACCTGATCTTTTTGCACAAGGGCCTGATCGAAGAAGAAGGCAACCCCGCCACTGTGCTGGCCAACCCCAAGAGCGAGCGCTTGGCCCAGTTCCTGTCGGGCAGCCTGAAATAAGGCCATGCTGTTCTGGCTGCCGGCACCGCTGCGGGGGCTCATTGCCACCGCGCTGTTGATCGCCAACATCCTGTTCTGGGTTCCGCTGCTGCTGGTGTGTGCCGCCTTCAAGCTGGTGTTGCCCCTGCGCGCGGTGCGGCTGGCGCTCGACCCCGTCTGCGTCGGCATTGCCGAAGCCTGGATTGCCTGCAACAGCGGCTGGATGGCGCTGACCCAGCGCACCGAATGGGATGTGCAGGGCATGGAGGGGCTGGCACCCGACCAGTGGTATCTGGTGAACGCCAACCACCAATGCGCCGCCGATATATTTGTACTGCAGCACCTGCTGAACCGCCGCATCCCCCTGCTCAAGTTCTTTATCAAGCAGCAACTGATCTGGGTGCCGGTCATGGGACTGGCTTGGTGGGCGCTGGACTTCCCGTTTATGCGCCGCCACAGCGAGGCTTATCTCAAAAAGCATCCCGACATGCGCGCCAAGGACCAGGAGGCGACGCGCCGCGCCTGCGCCAAGTTCACCCTGATTCCCACCAGCGTCACCAACTTCATGGAAGGCACGCGCTTTACGCCCGCCAAACACGCGCGCCAGCAATCGCCCTACCGGCACCTGCTCAAACCCAAAGCCGGCGGCGTGGCACTGGCGATCAACGCCATGGGCAACAAGTTTCAGGCGATTCTGGATGTGACCATCGTCTACCCCGATGGCATTCCGCACTTTTCCAGCTTCCTGTGCGGCAATATGCGGCGCGTGATCGTGCGGGTGCGCAGCCTGCCGATTCCGGCGCATTTACTGGCCGGTGACTACAGCACCGACCCGGCACTGCGCGAAGCTTTTTCAGCCTGGGCCCAGCAGCTCTGGCAGGACAAGGATGCGCAGATTGGCGCGCTGCTAAAAAAATAGGCTGCCGAGCGTCAGCACGGCAGCCTATCGACCGGTTAAAGAAATGCTTTAAGCCGGGAACGATGCGAACTGAATGCCGGCCATTTGCTGCGCCAGACGCACCACTTGGCAGCTGTAACCAAACTCGTTGTCGTACCAGACATACAGCACCACGTTGCGGCCGTTGGCAATCGTGGCAGGCGCATCCACCACGCCGGCGTGGCGCGAGCCCACCAGGTCGCTGGAAACGATTTCGGTTGAGTTGCTGTAGTCAATCTGCTCCTGGAACTCAGGGCTCAGAGCACAGCCGCGCATGTAGGCGTTGAGCTCTTCCTTGGTGGTCTCGGCACCCAGCGTCAGGTTCAAGATGGCCATGCTCACGTTGGGGGTGGGCACGCGGATGGCATTGCCAGTGAGTTTGCCGGCCAGCTCGGGCAGTGCCTTGGCCACCGCCTTGGCGGCACCGGTCTCGGTAATCACCATGTTGAGCGGCGCGCTGCGGCCGCGGCGCTCGGCCTTGTGGTAGTTGTCGATCAGGTTCTGGTCGTTGGTGAAGGAGTGCACGGTTTCCACGTGGCCGTGTTCGACGCCAAACTTGTCGCTGATCGCCTTGAGCACCGGCACGATGGCATTGGTGGTGCAGCTGGCAGCGGTCACGATCTTGTCGTCATCGGCCACGTCGCCGCTATTGATGCCGTACACGATGTTCTTCAGCGAGCCCTTTCCAGGCGCGGTCAGCAGAACGCGGGACACGCCCGGGCTTTGCAGGTGCAGCGACAGGCCGGCTTCATCACGCCAGGAACCGGTGTTGTCGATCACGATGGCATTGTTGATGCCCATGGAGGTGTAGTCGATCTTGTCCGGACCGTCACCGTAAATCACCTTGATGAACACGCCATTGGCAACGATGCCGCAGTTCTCGTTGTCCACCACGATGGAGCCATTGAATGGGCCGTGCACGGAGTCACGGCGCAGCAGGGCCGCGCGTTTTTCCAGGTCGTTGCCCTTGCCCTTGCGAACCACAATGGCGCGCAGGCGCATTTTGTTGCCCTTGCCGGTGCGCTCGATCAGCAGGCGTGCCAGCAGGCGGCCAATGCGACCAAAGCCGTACAGCACGATGTCGCGCGGCTCTTTCAGCAGCGTCTCGGGTTGGCCCACGATGGGAGCCAGTTCCTTGCGCAGGAAATCAGCGGCTGAAACGCCATTGCCTTCAGCGCGCCATTGGTTGGTCAGGCGTCCCAGGTCCAGTTTTGCCGGAGCCAGTTGCAGGGCTTCCATGGCTTCCACCAACTGGAAGCTGTGCTGAATGGAGAGCTCTTCGCCCGTGTACTGGCGCGCAAAACGGTGCGTCTTGAGGATGTCGACGGTGGTCACGTTGTTGATGGCGCGTCCGTAGATACGCATCAGGATGCCGTTGTTGCGATACAGCCTGCCGATCATCGGCAGCATCTGTTCGGCCAGTTCCTGGCGCTGGATATAGGCCTGGAGTAGTTGATCTTCGTGTACGTTGCTCATGCTTTCACCACCTCGTTGATATGTAACCGGTATGTAACTCGGTATTGTCGAACGGAATGCTGGCGCGAGCCTTGCAAAACAGCCCCCTGCCCAATGCAGACCATGGGTGCAAGCCAATTGAAACCTCCGTTTCACTTTTTCGGCTTGTTTGATATTTGCTAAAAACGAACAAGAATAGGGGGTGATGCACTTTTCCCGGTGCAGCCATTCACATACGTCGGAGCGCTAGGCCATGAGTGCGGTGAACCAAAGTTTTGAAATCATCCGGAATTCCTACCCAGAGATCGCCAAGAAACTAAGGCTGTTTTGGGGGCACGCGGAGTTCAGTGAAGTGGTGCAAGAACTTTTGCACGAGGATGACGGTGCTACGCCGGAAGCGCTCCCCGGTGCCGTGATCGCGGCGCTCCTTGCTATGCGGCATGCCCACAACGACCACTTTCCGCATTTCGCACGGCAGGCAGACAGCTTGTGGTCTGTAGACAGTGGCGACTACGCCTACGCTTAAGCCACAGCAGGCCCTGCTTCACAAGTCGTCCCACCAAGCGCCTCATCCTTCAACGCCCCCGCCACTCATCAATCAGTGACGCTATCAGCCCGGTCCAACCGGTCTGGTGCGCAGCGCCCAAGCCGACGCCGGTTTCGCCATGAAAGTACTCATGGAAATGCAGATAGTCGCGCCAGTGCGGGTCGTGCTGGAACTTGTCGATGGCACCGTTCTGGGGCCGCAACCCTTGGGCGTCACGGGCAAATACGGCAATCAGGCGTTCGGCGTGGGTGCGTGCAATGTCACCAATCGTCCAGCGCTGGCCGGCGCTGTCCAGCACCGACACATCGTCTCCATAAGCCTTGGCCAGTTTGCGCAATGACTCAATCATGAGAAAGGCGGTGGGGAACCAGATCGGGCCACGCCAATTGGAGTTGCCGCCCTTGATTTTGGAAACCGCCTCACCCGGCTCGTAGCTGACCCGGTTAGAGCCCAGTACAAAGGGCGCAGCCTGGTGCCTGCGCGACAGGCTGCGCAAGCCGAACTCCGACAAAAACTCTTCCGGGTCGCACAGGGTTTGCAGCATGCGCAGTAACTGTTCGCGATTGACGATAGACAGCGCCAGCGTGTCGCCCCGCTCGCCCCGAATGCGGGTGACGCACTGCTTGACCAGCCCGGGCCGGTTGGCCAGAAACCAGTTCAGGCTGCTGGTGAACTCCGGAAACTGCGAGGTCCATTCGGTTTCCAGCCGCTCCACCGCGTACAGCGGAATCAAGCCCACCAGCGAGCGCACCCGCAGTTTCTCGAAGTGCCCGTCCGGGTAGCGCAGCACGTCGTAAAAAAAGCCGTCCTGCTCGTCCCACAGGTTGTAGTCGCGCCCGCCCATGTGCTTCATGGCGGCGGCCACATACACAAAGTGCTGCAGGAACTTGGTGGCCAGCCCCTCGTAGGTCTTGTTTTCTTTGGCCAGTTCCAAGGCAATGCGCATCATGTTCAGGCAAAAAAAGCCCATCCAGCCGGTGGCGTCGGACTGCTCCAGCACCGCGCCACCCGGCAGCTTTTTGGAGCGGTCAAACAGCGTAATGTTGTCCAGCCCCAGAAAGCCGCCCTCAAAAATGTTGTTGCCGCTGCTGTCCACCTTGTTAATCCACCAGGCAAAGTTGATCAGCAGTTTGTGAAAGCAGCGCTCCAGAAAGGCCCGGTCTGGTTTGCCGGAACGTATGCGGTCCATGTTGTAAACCCGCCAGACCGCCCAGGCATGCACCGGCGGGTTCAGGTCCGAAAACTCCCACTCGTAGGCCGGAATCTGGCCGTTGGGGTGCTGAAACTGCTCGAACAGCATCACCTGCAACTGGTCTTTGGCAAACGGCGCGTCAATCAGCGCAATCGCCACCGTGTGAAAGGCCAGGTCCCAGGCGGCAAACCACGGGTACTCCCATTTGTCGGGCATGGACAGCACGCGCATGGAGTTGAGGTGCCGCCAGTGCTTGTTACGGACCTCACCGCGGTGCGGAGGTGGCGGGCTGTGCGGGTTGTCGCCCTGCAGCCATTTGTCCACATCAAAAATGTAGTTCTGCTTGGTCCACATCATTCCCGCAAAGGCCTGGCGCTGAATGCGTTTTTCATCCTCACTGGCACCCGGAGGGTGAATGCCGGCATAAAACGCATCGGCCTCCTGCTTGCGCGTGCGCACCGTGGCTTCGATGTCTTGTAGCGGCGCGCGTTGCGCCCGATCCGTCAGGCGCAGCGTTACCACGGTCGAGCCCCCGGCGGCCACGTTGCGCCGGTAATGCAAGCAGGCCTTGGTGCCGCTCAAGGCCGGGTTGGTGCTGGCTTCGCCACCCACTACATGCCGGTGAAAGGCGTCTTTGGTGAAGCGCGGCGTGGCGTCCGCCGGTACGTCATAAAGACGCTGGCTGTTGGTTTCGTTATCGGTAAACAGCGGCACACCATCGGCATCGCCATACAGCCAGCGCGGCCCCAGCTTGTAGGCTTGCGGCAGGTTGTCCAGCCCGTCGGCATCGGTGTCGTCGGCTTGCAGGCAGACAAACTGTTTGCCCTGCGCACCGGCCTGAATCACGGGCTCGCGCAGCTTGGAGCTGCCCCAGGCCCAGATGTTGCGAAACCACAGGTGCGGCAGCAGGTGCAACTCGGCGGCCTCAGGCCCGCGGTTAAAGGCTTCAATGCGAATGCACAGGTCGTTGGGCCCGGCCTTGGCCACCTCCACGAACACATCAAAGTACCGGTCTTCGTCAAAGATACCGGTGTCCAGCAACTCAAACTCTGCCCCCTGCCCGGCCCGCCGCGCGTTTTCTTCCAGCAGTTGCTGGTACGGGTAGTCGCCCTGCGGGTACTTGTACAGGTACTTCATGTAGCTGTGGGTGGGAGTGCTGTCGAGGTAGAAGTAG
Organism: uncultured Rhodoferax sp.; assembly: GCA_936943465.1. GTDB lineage: Bacteria > Pseudomonadota > Gammaproteobacteria > Burkholderiales > Burkholderiaceae_C > Allorhodoferax. The sequence goes on along the minus strand of CAKZJN010000463.1, from coordinate 56 downwards.
TACTCCTTGACGTCCTCGCCGTGGTTGCCCTCGGTGGAGCTGAGGCCAAAGGCGCG
>CAKZJN010000462.1 GCA_936943465.1 uncultured Rhodoferax sp. | reverse complement strand
GAAGCCAATTTGAACCAGGCGCTGATCAAGGACAAGCAGTGCGAAAACCTCTTTGTGTTGGCGGCATCGCAAACCCGTGACAAGGACGCGCTGACCCAGGATGGCGTGGAAAAAGTCTTGACCGACCTGGCCGCCATGGGCTTTGAATACATCGTCTGCGACTCGCCGGCCGGCATTGAAACCGGTGCCCTGATGGCCATGCATTTTGCGGATGAAGCCCTGGTGGTCACCAATCCGGAAGTTTCTTCGGTACGCGATTCGGACCGCATTCTGGGCATGCTGTCCAGCAAGACAAAGCGTGCCATGCAAGGTGGTGATCCGATCAAGGAACACCTGCTGATTACCCGTTACAACCCGTCCCGCGTCGACCAGGGTCAGATGCTGTCGCTCGAAGACATCAAGGACATTCTGCGGATTCCCTTGATTGGCGTAATTCCCGAAAGCGAATCGGTGCTGCAGGCGTCCAACCAGGGCGTACCAGCGGTGCACTTGCAAGGCAGCGATGTCTCGGAAGCCTACAAGGACGTGATTTCCCGATTCCTGGGGGAAGATAAACCGATGCGGTTCACCGAAGCGCCCAAGCAAGGCCTGTTCAAGCGCCTGTTCGGAGGGAAATAAGCCATGTCGTTTCTTTCCTTTTTGCTGGGCGAAAAAAAGAAAACGGCAAGTGTTGCGAAAGAACGCCTGCAGATCATTCTGGCGCATGAGCGCAGTGGACGCAGTGCGGCAACGCCCGACTATCTGCCGGATTTGCAACGTGACTTGGTGGCAGTGATCAGCAAGTACATCAAGATCAATCCGGACGACATCAAAGTCAATCTGGAGCGTCAAGACAATCTGGAAGTGTTGGAAGTCAAGATCGAGTTGCCTGACGCACGTTAACGCTTGGGGGGCCCAGGCCAGCCGGCCCGGGCTTAGCCTGTCAGCACTTCGAGCTGCTTGGATTTGGCTTCGATATCGACGTCCGTATCGCGATACCGGGACGCAATATCGCGTATCTCAATCTGTATTTCGACAAACGCATCCACCATGTCGGGGTCAAAGTGCGTACCCCGACCTTGGCGGATGATGGCCAAGGCGTTTTCGTGCGACATGCCTTGCTTGTAAACCCGCTGGCTGATTAAAGCGTCGTATACATCGGCCACCGCCATGATGCGGGCCGACACCGGAATCGCATCGCCGGCGAGGCCTTCCGGGTAGCCCGTCCCGTCCCATTTTTCCTGGTGGCTGTAGGCAATTTCCTTCGCAATGGATAAAAATTCGACTTTGAGTCCCAGGGTGTTCTCAGCAGCCTGAATGGCATCGCGACCCAGCGTGGTGTGGGTTTTCATGATTTCGAACTCTGCGGGCTCAAAACGGCTTGGCTTGAGCAAAATGCGGTCGGGAATGCCGACCTTGCCAATGTCGTGCAGCGGTGCTGATTTGTAAATGCTGTCGATCATGCCGGGCGTTAGCACCGCACTGAACCGGCCGTAGCTTTTGAGCCGCGTCGCCAGTGCCTTGACGTAGTGCTGGGTTCTGCGAATGTGGTTGCCAGTATCGGAATCACGCGTTTCGGCAAGGGACGCCAACGTCTGAATCGTGACGTCCTGAATCGCGCTGATTTCCTGCACCCGGCGTGCCACTTCCTTTTCCAAATATGCTGTTTTGTCGGTCAGAAAATCGGCATACGCTTTGGCAACCAAGTGGGTTTTGACCCGTGCTTCCAGAATTGGCGGACTGATGGGTTTGGTGATGTAGTCGGAGGCACCCAGACTTAAACCCTTGCGCTCATCTTCTGCCTCGGATTTGGCGGTGAGAAAGATGATGGGGATGTGGGCCGTCAAATGGTTGTTGCGTAGCTGTTGACAGACCTCGTAACCATCCATTCCCGGCATCATCACGTCCAGCAAAATCAGATCGGGAGGGGTCTCTGAAAAAGCAATTTTCAGGGCCTTTTCACCGTTGATTGCAACGCGAACCCGGTAGTTCGTCTTTAGCAGGTTACTCACCAAAGTCAGGTTATCCGGTGTGTCGTCTACGACCAGAATCGTAGGCTTCTCCTCAGCATCCAGGTGGGTCATCGCGAAGCCTTAATTTTGAAAGCGCCGTCCCGGATTAAGTCTGAATGTTTGCAACTATGTCCGACACCGCACTAATCATTATTAGCCTCAAATAAGGTCAACGCAATCCAATTTTCTGGTTTATTCCTGATGGGGTTTGAGAGAAATCGGTTTGCCGCCTTCAGAAGTTTTTAATCGACTTGCACCGTGAAGTGAAACTCTGCGGCTTGGGTAGGGCCATGTGCGTCGTAGCTTTGCTCAAAGAACTGCAAACCGGTACGACCCAGTGCCACGATGCTGCTCGCTCGCGTTCCGTATTCGGGCGATAGCACCTTGATGGCTGACAGCCTGCGTTCCCATTCGAGCGGCACGCCGGTGTGGGGAAGTTCCGCGTCGGTTGCCAATGTGGCGTCTTGCAACAGTGGCAGCAGCTCAGGCACCGCCAGGCGTCTCTGTTGGAGGTGTTGAGACAGGCCCTGCTTCAGGCTCACCAACTTGGGCCAAGGGGTATCAAAGTCCGCATTGGAGACCGCGCTGATGCCGGGCTGGATGTGCACGATGTGGGCATGCCGGCTTTCCAGCCCCAGCAGTTGCTTGCCGTCGAATACGAGCAGGTTAAACGGGTTGTAGTCAGCCGCTTTGCGCGCAATCGCCTCCAGATAGCTCCCCGCATCCATCTTCCCTTGTAGAAAATCGGCCACCAATGCGCCACGCGATGGGCGCACTTCGGCGTCGCGAACTGCCGCCCGAAAGTTGGTCAGTGCCGCCAAGCGTCCATTGCGGCTAACGCCCAGCCAGGTTCCTCCCGCCTGCAGGTCTTTTCCCGCCAATACTGGTGTCTGTTCCCACCAATGCAAGGCCAGGGCCGGGCGGGAGAAGTATTCGTCACGGTTGGCAATCAGCAACAGCGGCTGGTCACTGTGTGGCTGCCAGTTCCAGGCAATCAGGCACATCGTCGGCGCTTCCAGCAGGCACTAGCCGACGGACAAGGCGGTTTTGTCCACCACCCGGCGCAGCACAAAGCTCGAATGCACGCCGGTAACGCCGGTAATGCGGGTGAGCCGTTCCAGCAGCAGCGTCTGGTAATGGTCCATGTCGCGCACCGCCACCTTGAGCTGGTAATCCGCGTCCTGGCCGGTAATCAGCAGGCATTCCAGCACCTCGGGCAGTACCGACACCGAGGCTTCGAAATTGGCAAAGCGTTCGGGCGTGTGCTGGTCCATGGAAATATGCACCAGCGCCATCAAGGTCAAACCGAGTTTGCGGGCATCCAGCAGAGCCCGGTAGCCGACGATCAGTCCCGATTCTTCCAGCGCCCGGACCCGGCGCAAGCACGGCGACGGCGACAGGCCGATGCGGTCCGCCAGATCCTGGTTGTTGATCCGTCCATCGGTCTGGAGAATTTCCAGAATTTGCCGGTCATAGCGGTCTAGGGTCATATGTTTTTCGTCAATGGAGAAAATATTGGCAGATTATGCCAATTTCAACGGATATTCACGCAACAAAGCAATCGGCTGCCACGGCCTAACACCTACACTGAATACATCTGATAACCACAGCAACCCAAAGCAAGTTCCGCCACAAGCCCCGCTTGCGCAGCCCCCACCCCACAAGGGTCGGCATTGCAAAGTCCAACCCCCGTCGCAGTACCTGCCCGGGGGTTTGCCCTTTCTGGCGGTTGCATGCGTTGGCGATCCGCTATAAATCAGCCATTTCCTCCAACTGATTGTTTTCATGGCCCACGAACCCCGCCTGACCGTTGCCTTGCGTAGCCTTCTGAACAGCCAGCGTGTGGCAGCATTGGGAACCTTGGGGGAAGACGGTTTTCCTTTCGTCTCCATGGTGCCGTTTGCGCTGGAAAGTACCAGCGGTGCGGTGGTGCTGCATGTCAGCGGTCTGGCGGCCCATGCCCGTAACCTGGAACGCACGCCGCAGGTGTCCTTGCTGGTGATGCAGGCCGAGGTGGCCGGTGAACCGGTACATGCCCTGCCGCGGGTCACGCTGGAAGGCGTTGCCCAGGTGCTTGCACCGGAAAGTCCGGCCTGGACGCGGGCGCGCAGCGCCTACCTGGCACGTTTTCCCGATGTGGAATTCATGACCCAGCTCGGCGATTTCCGTTTTGTCACGGTGGAGGTGAAGGGTGCCCGCCAGGTCGCCGGCTTTGGTGCCGCGCGCTCGATTGACGCGGACGAACTGGCGCAGGTGTTAGGCCGCCCGGCGGACTGAGTCGCCTTCTACAAAGGCAATCATCATGCGGGCCACATCCAGCCCATCGTGGCCCTGCTGCAGACTGTCCACGCCGCGTGTGTAGAGCTCTTCGCCCAGGCGTTCGCGGCGTTTTCCCATCAAAAAGGCGCTGTAGTCTTCGACAAATTCCGGGTGACCCTGCACGCAAAAAACCTGTTCACCCACCGCATACGCCGCCACCGGGCAGTGGGCATTGCTGGCCAGCAACGTGGCGTCGCGGGGCAATTCCAGCACCTGATCCTGGTGGCTAACCAGCAAGGCCATCTGTTTGTTGTCTGGCGCCGAGGGCATGCTGTCGATCTGCCATGCGTAGGCCATGCGCCCCACGCCCCAGCCCTGCGGCGCCCGACCCACCTTGGCACCCATGCACAGGGCAATCAATTGGTGGCCAAAGCAGATGCCCAGCAGTTTCTTTTTCTGGTCCAGCAGGCCGCTTACGCGCCGGCGCAGTTCGACCACCCAGGGCTCGTCTGAAAACGAGTCGGCTTTGCTGCCGGTCAGCACCACGGCGTCGTACGCGTCAAACGAAGCCGGGTATTGCTGGGCCGGGGTGTAGAACACGTCAAACTGCCAATCGGCCGCGCCCGCATCCTGAAACAGGCGCACAAACATGGCGGCGTAGCCCTTGTAAACCGGTGTGATTTCCGGTGCCAGATCGTCGTTTTCCAGAATGCAGATTTTCTTCATAGCGTGGTATTTTCCCTCGGTTTTAGTAACCGTGTTACATTACGCGGTCGCTTTAAGCGAACAGACTGTGCACATCAGCGGTTTGCCACCCCGGCAAAACATCTCTCGCAACGCTGCACCGGCCCCCGGCAGAGGGGTCGTCCGTTTAGCAAATTCCAGCGTCCCGCACCAGCACTCTCACGGCAAGAGCGGTTTTATCCCTCGTTTTTCCTGCACACAGTCCCTGCCAGAGACCCGTGCCTTAGATTTTTCATGATTCATAACAATAATTTTTCGCGACCCTCACCGGTCACCATCGGCAAATACCGCGTTGCGGCTTGCCCTCAAGCACTGGATTCGGGCCGCTTTGCCGCCCAGGTTTCCATTGCCAGCGGACGCGGCAGCGCGTCCACCGACCGCGTCATGCGCTTCTGCGATGACTTCTCCACACACGACGCCGCAGCCCACTATGCGTTGGCCCAAGGCATCGAATGGGTACACCAGACTACCCGTTTCCACTAAAACAAACGATAATCGAAGGCTGAAGGACAAAACCATGGCTAAAGAAGAACTGATTGAAATGATGGGTGTTGTGAACGAAGTGCTGCCTGACACGCGCTTTCGTGTCACGCTGGACAACGGGCACCAACTCATCGCTTACTCCGCTGGCAAGATGCGCAAGAACCACATCCGCATTCTGGCGGGTGACCGCGTGTCGCTCGAACTGTCGCCTTACGACCTGAGCAAGGGCCGCATCAACTTCCGCCATATTGAAGGCCGTGGTCCCATGACGCCGCGTCGGCCGCAGTAATTCGCCCCGACAATCAAGGCCGCTCTTCCGAGCGGCTTTTTTTTGTCCAAAAACTTCGAAAGAGGCACGCCATGTCACTGAACCCCGTTATTGCGTTGCTGGGCCGCCGCCTGCGCCTGGCAGTCATCGGTGGCGGCCCCGGCTCCTTTATCGGTGCGATGCACCGGCAGGCCGCGCGGCTGGATGACCGTTACGACCTGGTGGCCGCCTGCCTGAGCTCCCACCCTGACAAGTCGGTGCAGGCCGCGCGCGAACTCGGACTGGCACCGGAGCGCAGCTACGGAAGCGGCGAGGCCCTGATTGCCGCCGAAGCGGCCCGCACCGACGCGGTGGATGTGGTGGCCATCATGACGCCCAATGACGGCCACTTCCCGCTGTCCATGGCCGCGCTGAACGCCGGCATGGATGTCATTTGCGACAAGCCCATGACCAATACGCTGGCCGAGGCCGAGGCCCTGCACGCGCGGGTACACAGCAGCGGCCTGGTGTTTTGCCTGACGCACAACTACACCGGCTATCCGATGGTGCGACAGGCTCGCGCCATGGTGGCGGACGGCCAACTCGGTGACATCCGGTTGGTGCAGGTGGAATACGTGCAGGGCGGCCGCGCCATGCCGGGCGTTTCGCGCTCGCCCTGGAAGGACGATCCCACCCGTGGCGGCCCGTCCTTGGTGATGGGCGACATCGGCACCCACGCGCACAACCTGCTGCGCTTCATCACCGGCCTGGAAGTGGCCGAGGTCGCGGCCGAAGTGGGCACCGTGGTGCCGACCCGCACCACGCACGACTACGCCGGTGCCCTGCTGCGCATGCGCAATGGCGCGCGCGGCAACTTCTGGGTCACACAGGCGGCCACCGCCGTCGAAAACGCCCTGCGCATTCGCATCAGCGGCTCACTGGGCACGCTTGAATGGCAACAGGAACAGCCGCAGACCTTGAGTTTCAAACCGGCCGGCGCGCCGGCCCAAATACGCACGCCCAATGGCCCAGGCACGCTGCCTTTGTCCGCGCATGCTTCACGCATCGTGGCCGGGCATCCCGAAGGCTTTCACGAGGCCTTTGCCAATTTGTATTCCGACGCGGCCGAGGCGATTGCCGCACGCCGTGCCGGCAAGCCTGCCAACCCCTTAGCCCTGCATTTCCCGAATGCCACCGACGGGCTGCTGGGCGTGCGCTTTGTGGATGCGGTAATGCGCTCCAGTGCTGCCAACGGGCTCTGGACGGCGGTGTA
>CAKZJN010000461.1 GCA_936943465.1 uncultured Rhodoferax sp. | reverse complement strand
GCGAATTCGCCGGGGCGTTGGGACATGGAAAAAAGCACTATTGGAAGCTGATATCTCGGCGGATAACCGCACTATAGACCAGCGCCAGCGCACCAATCGCCACCGCCAGCCCCAGCGTCAGCAGGCGTACCAGCACGGTAATGCCCAGCGCCTGCGCGGTGCTCGCCCCTTGCAAAATCAGCAAGCCGGAGAGCAGCGCCTCGGTCCCGCCCAGCCCCGCCGGCAAAAAAGACAGCGCCCCACCCACCATGGCGGTGGCATACAGGGCCGAGGCCCGCAAGGCCGAGAGGTCCAGCCCGGCAGCGCTGCACAACAGCCACACCGCCCAGCCCTGCGCCGCCCAGGCGACCAAGGTCAGAGAAAACCAACGCAGCGGCTGCCAGGCCAGGCACTGCCAGGCGGCCTGCACACTGCTACCGTCCCAACGGTGCCGCCAGCGCCTCCAGGCCATGAACAGCAGCGCAGCCGCCAGCACGAGTACCGCAACGGCCCAGCCGCCCCAGCGCAGCGCCAGCCCTTCGTGCCCGGGCAACAGATCCAGCAGCAAGCCAACCAGCGGCAGGCACAGCAACAGCAGGCACAGCAAATCGGCCACGCGCTCGGCCAGAAAGAGCGCCAGGCTTTGAGCCGCAGTCAAGGGGTTGCGCGCCAGCAGCAGGCCGCGCGCCGCCTCGCCGATGTTGCCGGGGGTGGGGGTAAAGGTGTAGCTGGCCAGGTACAAGCGCAGGCCTTCAAGCAGGCCGAGGTGTCGCCCGTAATGGGTCATCCACATGCGCCAGCGCAAGCCGCGCAGCACATAGTTCACGATGCACAAGGCCGCCGCCTGCACGCCGACCCAAGACCAAAGCTGCCCCAGAATGGCCAGCGTGCTGCGCTCGCCAAACAGCATCAGCACCACGGCGTAGCCCGCTGTGGCTGCCGCCAGCACCAGCAGCAGAGGTTTCAGCGGCAAGCGCTGGGCCAGACCGGCTTGCGGCATTAAAACCAGCGTTCCAGAAACACCAGCAACCAGGCGACCACCGACAACAAGATCCAGCGGTCGCGGAACAGGTCTTTGGACACATCCTCACCGCGCCCGCGCTGCACCTGGTAGGCGTAGCGCATCATGGCAAAAACCACAATCGGCACGGTGTAAACCAGCCGTTCGCCGTGCTGCAACTGCGCCTCGGGGCTGGTGGCAAACAGGCCGTAGGTGATGAGCGTGGCCGTCATGTTGACCGCCATGTACATGTCCAGCAGCGCGGCCGGGTAGTGCTCCAGAATGGCGCGCTGGTCGGCAGGGTCGCGAAAGCTCTCGGCGCGACGCTTCGAAAAACCCAGGAACAAGGCGACAAACAAACCGGTCAGCAGCATCCAGCGCGAAGGCGCAATGCCCACGCCCATAGTGCCCGCCAGCATGCGCAGCATGAAGCCCGCCGCGATGATCGACACGTCGACCACCGGCACCTGCTTCAGGCCCATCGAGTAGCCCACATTGAGCGCCACATACACCGCCAAAATCCACAACAGTTGGGTGCTGCCTGCAGCAAAGAACACACCGGCACCCAGCAAAACTGCCGCCAGCACCAGCGCCTGCAGCGGGCTGACCGCACCGCTGGCCAAGGGCCGCTTGCATTTGACCGGGTGGCGCGCATCGGCGGCGCGGTCCTGCCAGTCGTTGAGCAAATAGACAAAACTGGAAATGCAGCAAAAGGCGACAAATGCCTTGGCGACCCGCAGGCTCAAGGGGCCGTCATGCCAGCTCTCGCTGAACACCAGACCCGCGCACACAAAGGCGTTTTTCAGCCATTGATGCGGGCGCATCAGTGCAATCAGGGCTCGCAAGTTGCGCATGAGTGGGTGGCGGGGAGTGGGGGAAGGCTGAAGCATACCGCAGAGCCCCGCAGACCAAGCCGGCCCGGCTCCCCGTGCGCACGGTCGAAATTCGTCCGTCTTAAGGGGAAACCCTGCCATCCATCCCTACAATGTTTGGTGTCCAAAACGGAGTCTGAGGAAACCATGCCGACGTATCACCTTGAATTGCTGGAAGGCCGCACCGTGGAGCAAAAGCGCAAGCTGGTGCAGGAAATTACCCGCGTGACGGTCGAAGTGCTGGGCACCTCGCCCGAGGCGGTGGACATTGTGATTACCGACGTCAAGCGCGAGAACTGGGCCTCCGGCGGCAAGCTGTGGTCCGACCCGCGCAGTTAAGCCGCAGCAGACCTTTTGAATTCGCCGGGAGATCGACGCCACCATGTGCCAATTGCTAGGGATGAACAGCCGCCTGCCGGCCAGCCTGACCCTGAGTTTCACCGGGTTTTCGCAACGCGGTGGCTGCACCGACCACCATTCCGATGGCTGGGGCATTGCCTTTTTTGAAAGCGACGGCATGACCCCGGGCCGGGCCGCTCGCCACTTTGTTGACAAGGAAAGCGCCGCCACCTCGCCGATTGCGCAGATGCTGCGCAGCTACCCCATCAAGAGCCACAACGTGGTGGCCCATGTACGCAAGGCCACGGTGGGTGCGGTGACGCTGGAAAACTGCCACCCCTTTGTGCGCGAACTGTGGGGACGCTACTGGTTTTTTGCCCACAACGGTGACCTCAAGGACTTCAACCCGCGCCTGCACGGTAGCTTCAAACCGGTGGGCAGCACCGACAGCGAACTGGCTTTTTGCTGGCTCATGCAGGAACTCAACAAGTCCCACGCCAACGTTCCTTCGGTCGAAGAACTTACCCACACCCTGGGCGAACTGGCACCGAAAATTGCCAAGCACGGCACCTTCAACTTTTTGCTCAGCAACGGCCAGGCCTTGTGGGCCCACGCCAGTACCAAGCTGCATTACGTGCTGCGCGAATACCCGTTCCACGAGGTGCAACTCAAGGACGAAGACGTCAGCGTCGACCTCTCTGATTTCAACGGCCCCGAAGACCGCCTGGCCATCGTGGTGACCGAGCCACTGACCACCAACGAGCATTGGGTTGCGATGCAGCCCGGTGAATTGCGGGCGTTTCAGGACGGAGCGCTGCTGGTTTAGTGGGTTGCGAAAACCGGACTTTTTGAAGTCACTTCGCACGCTGCGCGGACGGAGGAAAGCCGGGCTCCTCATGGTGGGGTACCACAAATCGTCACCCGGCTTTCCCCCGCCCGCGCGGCTATGAATGGGGATGGATTTGAGTCACCGTCAAACCCATCACCCAGGCTGGTAGATCGCGCATCCAGGCGTCGGCCCCATTCGCTGTTGCCACAGAACCAGCGCGCCGTTCAAGTCATTGAAGAGCTAAGGTTAGCGAACCCGAAGCAGACCCCAGCGAGCGTGGGCCAGAGCATGGATGCGCGGTCTGCCGGCTCGAGCCAAAGCAGGCGCGAAACCTTGACTCAATCTGCTCACAGGGAGCCGATGTTTCACGCCGCCAGCGCCGCCTCCAGCGCATCGATAAACATCGCGGGCACATCAAAACCGGTCTGGTCGGTGATTTCCTGAAAGCAGGTCGGGCTGGTGACGTTGATTTCGGTGAGGTTCGTTCCGATCACGTCCAGGCCCACCAGCAGCAGGCCGCGTGCGGCCAGGATGGGACCGAGCGCTTCGGCAATAGCGCGGTCGGTATCGCTAATCGGTTGGGCCACGCCCTTGCCGCCGGCCGCCAGGTTGCCGCG
>CAKZJN010000460.1 GCA_936943465.1 uncultured Rhodoferax sp. | reverse complement strand
GTTTCGGTGTTGCTGTTGGGGTTGACGCCGGTTTCCTGGCGGTAGCCCGGCACCTTGCCGCCGCTGCTGTTGCCCGCAGAATACTGCCCGCGAATCACGTCTTGCGTCAGCGTTTCCTTGGTCCAGGGCTTGAGCGAGCGCAGCACCTTGAGCTTTTCGTCGCGGATGGCGTCGGCGTGCGAGTTGATGGGCGGTTCCATGGCAATCGCGCACAGCAGTTGCAGCGCGTGGTTTTGCACCATGTCGCGCAGCGCGCCGGTGCCTTCATAAAAGGCGCCGCGGCTTTCCACGCCCAAGTCTTCGGCAATGCTGATCTGGATGTTGGCAATGTGTTCGCGACGCCACAGCGGTTCAAACAAGGCGTTGCCAAAGCGCAGCGCAAACAGGTTTTGTACGGCGGGTTTGCCCAGGTAGTGGTCGATGCGGAATACCTGGTTCTCGTCAAAGTACTTGCGTACCGTGGAGTTGATGTCCCGGTTGGAAGCCAGGTCGTGGCCCAGCGGTTTCTCCAGCACCACGCGGGTCTTGGGTGTGTTGAGCCCGGCGGCTGCCAGTTGCTCGCATACGGTGGTGAACAGCGCGGGCGCGGTGGCCACGTACATGACCACGGTGTCGGCATTGCGGCTGTTCAGGCTCTCGGCCAGGAGCGCGTAGTCGTCGGGCTTGGACAGGTCCATGCGGACAAATTCGAGTAGCGCGGCAAAGCGGTCGAACTCTTCGGCGCTGGGGCGCTTGGCCAGGTCCACGTTGTCAAAACGGGCGCGGATCAACTCACGGTATTTCTCATGGCCGAGGTCGTCGCGACCCACGCCAATAATGCGTCCACCCTCGGGCAGGGTGCCGTGGCGGAACGCCTGAAACAATGCGGGCATCAGCTTGCGCCAAGCGAGGTCACCGGTTCCACCAAACAGTACAAGATCAAAGCTCATGATTTGAAGTTACAGAAATAATGACGTTGTAATGTAACTTTGTTTCATCGATAATTCAAGTGCCTTTTTTAATTCCAAGGTTTCCGACACCATGAACCAACTCGACGCTCTCAAACAATGGACCACCGTGGTTGCCGACACCGGCGACTTCAAACAGCTTGATGCGTTCAAGCCTCAAGATGCCACCACCAACCCGTCTTTGATCTTGAAGGCGGTGCAAAAGGCCGAATACGCGCCGCTGCTGAAAGACACGGTGAATCAGTTTCGTGGCAAGCCGCTGGACGAGATCATGGACCGCTTGCTGGTGCGTTTTGGCTGCGAAATTTTGTCGATCATTCCGGGGCGCGTCTCCACCGAAGTGGATGCCCGCCTGAGCTTTGATACCGCCGCCACCGTGGCGCGCGGCGAGCGTTTGATTGAGTTGTACCAGGCGCAAGGCATTCACATTGACCGCGTGCTGATCAAGGTGGCTTCCACCTGGGAAGGCATTCAGGCGGCCGAGCAACTGGAACGCAAAGGCATTCACACCAACCTCACGCTGCTGTTCTCGTTCTGCCAGGCCGTGGCTTGCGCGCAGGCCAAGGTTCAACTGATTTCCCCGTTTGTGGGCCGCATTTACGACTGGTACAAAAAGTCGGCCGGCGCTGCCTGGGTGGAAGCCGACAAGGCGGGCGCCAACGACCCCGGCGTGCAGTCGGTGACGCAGATCTACAACTACTACAAGAAGTTCGGCATTGCCACCGAGGTGATGGGCGCGAGCTTCCGCAACGCCGGCCAAATTACCGCGCTGGCCGGTTGCGACTTGCTCACCATCAGCCCCGATTTGCTGGCCGGTCTGGCTTCGGCCGAAGCCCCCATTGCCCAGGCGCTGGACGCCAACAAGGCCCAAGCGCTTGACCTGCAGCATGTGCATTACGACGAAGCGGGCTTCCGCTTTGCACTGAATGAAGACGCCATGGCGACCGAGAAACTGGCTGAAGGCATTCGTGCTTTCTGCGTGGATGCCGTGAAGCTCGAGCAGTTGCTGCTGGCGGCTTGATCTAATTTTTACCAACACTTTGACACTGGAAAATCACTGACCATGGCACGTACCCGATGCGACCGCACCCCCGCCTGGGCCCAACTGCAGGCGGCCTATGCCGCGAGCGGCAAGTCATTTGACTTGCGCGACGCCTTTGCTCAGGACGCAAAGCGCTTTGAGACTTTCAGCCAAAGTGCTCCGCATGTCTTTGCCGATTTATCCAAAAACCGCATGGACACGGCCACCGAGCAGTTGCTGCTGGACCTGGCCCGCCAAAGCGGCTTGCTGGAGCACCGCGATGCCATGTTTGCCGGCGAAAAGATCAACCACACCGAGGGCCGCGAGGTCTGGCACACGCTGTTGCGCGCACCCGCGCCCAGCAGCAATGACGGCAGCCACCGCGCCACCGAACTTGCCAAGGTGCATGAGACGCTGAACGCCATGCTGGCCTTTGCCGAGAGCGTGCGGGCCGACGGCGAGATTACCGATGTGGTGAACATTGGCATAGGCGGCTCCGACCTGGGCCCGCAAATGGCGGTGTTGGCGCTGGATGCGTTTGCTACCTCCGGCAAGCACCTGCACTTTGTCAGCAACGTGGACGGCCACGAACTGGCCGCCACGCTGAAGAAGGTGAAGGTGGAAAGCACGCTGTTCCTGATTGCCAGCAAGACCTTCACCACGATCGAGACCATGACCAATGCCCGCTCGGCCAAGGCCTGGTTTGAGGCGCAGGGCGGGCGCGACACGGCACGCCACTTTGCCGCGCTGACCACCAACGTGGCCGCAGCCAATGCGTTTGGCATTACCACCACCTTCGGTTTCTGGGACTGGGTGGGCGGGCGTTATTCGATGTGGTCGGCGATTGGCTTGCCGATTGCGATTGCCATCGGGGCGCAGGGCTTCCGCGACTTTCTGGCGGGCGCACACGCTATGGACGAGCACTTCCGCACTGCGCCGCTGGAGCAGAACCTGCCGGTGCGCCTGGCCCTGCTCGACATCTGGTACCGCAACTTCCACGGCTTTACCAGCCGCAGCATTGCGCCGTACCACAGCGCACTGCGCCGTCTGGCCGCGTACTTGCAGCAACTGGAAATGGAAAGCAATGGCAAGCGCGTGGACGGGGCGGGCGAGGCTTTGCCTTTTGGCACGTCGCCGGTGCTGTGGGGCGAGTCGGGCACCAACGGCCAGCATGCCTACTTCCAGATGCTGCACCAGGGAACCGACGTGGTGCCGCTCGAATTTGTGGCGGTGAAAAAGCCGCGCCACAACCTAGACGTGCACCACCCGTTGCTGCTGGCCAATGTGGTGGCGCAGGCGCAGGCGCTGATGGTGGGCAAGAGTGATGCGGGAGGGCATAAGCACTTCCCTGGCAACCGGCCCAGCACCTTCTTGTTGCTGGACGACCTGACCCCGGCCTCGCTGGGTGCCTTGATTGCTCTGCAGGAACACCGCGTGTTTGTGAGTGGCAGCCTGTGGGGCATCAACAGCTTTGACCAGTGGGGCGTGGAACTGGGCAAGGTACTGGCCAAGGACATTGAAGT
>CAKZJN010000459.1 GCA_936943465.1 uncultured Rhodoferax sp. | reverse complement strand
CAGCATGCCTTTGAGGCCATGGGCACGCGCCCCATGGAAGTAGCGGCCAGCCTGCGCGCCAGCCCGCTGGACGCGTTTTTCTCGGTGGCCCTTCCGCTGGCACGGCCCGGCCTGGTGACCGCGGCCATTTTGAGCTTTGCCCATACCGTGGGCGAATTTGGTGTGGTGTTGATGCTGGGCGGCAATATTCCCGGCCAGACCCGCGTCGTCTCCACCCAGATTTACGGCCATGTGGAGGCGCTGGAATATGCCCAGGCCCACTGGTTGTCAGCCGCCATGGTGCTGTTCTCCTTTGCGGTGTTGCTGGTGCTGGGCCTGATGAAGCGCCGTAGCACCGGCCTGCTGTCATGAGCGCAAACGGCCTGCACATCCGGGTGCGCTGTGCCCGCCCGGCGTTTGCGCTCGAGGTGGACCTGCAATTACCGGCGCATTCCATCACGGTGCTGTTCGGCGCCTCCGGCTCGGGCAAAACCAGCTTGCTGCGCTGTGTGGCAGGGCTGGAGCGGGCGCAGGCCGGCTACATCCGCATTGGCGACGCGCTGTGGCAAGACGACGCAAAAGGCGTGTTTGTACCCACCTGGAAGCGTGCCGTGGGCTATGTGTTTCAGGAAGCCAGCCTGTTTGAGCACCTGAATGTGCGGGGTAATCTGGAATACGGGCTAAACCGCCTGCGTGGTGCAAAGCAAGCGAATCTGCTGGACAGCGCCATTGCGTTGCTGGGCCTGGAATCGTTGCTGCAGCGCCGGCCCGATCAGTTGTCCGGCGGCGAGCGCCAGCGCGTGGCGATTGCCCGCGCCCTGTGCGCCCAACCGGAACTGCTGCTGCTGGACGAACCGCTGGCCTCGCTGGACCAGCCGCGCCGCGAAGAAATCCTGCCCTGGCTGGAGCGCCTGCGCAAGGAGTTGCACCTGCCCATGCTGTATGTCACGCACGCGGCCGATGAAGTCGCCCGGCTGGCCGACACGCTGGTGGTGCTGGACAAGGGCCGCGTCGTGCAAGCTGGGCCGGTGGCCCAGGTGCTTTCTCAGATTGACACCCCCATCACGCTGGGTGATGACGTGGGTGCCTTGCTGGAAGCCCGCCTGACCGAGCGGGACACGCGGTGGCATCTGGCCCACGTTAGCTTTGACGGAGGCAGCCTGTGTCTGCGCGACACGCCGCGAGCGCTGGGCGAGGCGGTGCGCCTGCGTGTGCTGGCGCGCGATGTGAGCATCGCCACCCAAGCGCCGCACCACACCAGCATTCAAAACGTGCTGCCCTGCGTGATCGAGGCGATGCAAGGGGACGCGCACCCGTCCCAACTGCTGGTGCGCCTGCGCTGTGGTCAGGCCGTGCTGCTGGCCCGCATTACCGCGCGGGCCGCAGATGCGCTGCAACTGCACACCGGCATGGCGGTCTGGGCGCAGGTGAAGGCAGTAGCGCTGGTGGGCTAAATCCGGCCCCTCATGGTGCGGCGCAAGCGCCCTTCACCAAGGTTTGCTTCAGTTGATTTGGTTGATTTGTTGTTTTTTTGGGTAAAACCATGGGTGAGAGTTCAAACATTGACGTTTATCAATGGATGCACTGTCGGGGGTATTACAGTGAGCCATAACCCAGTCACCTAAACTGTCGCAAACCAGCGATGAGCGCCGGTCCATATCAAGTCTCTCGGCAATGCGCACCCTTTCAGCTTTCAAGAACCCGATGATCATGTACCCCGTCTCCCTGGGGTTGATCGGATCCGTGGCCATTTTCGTGATCCACGAGGTGAGTTGGAGCGCAGCGTTTACATCGCTGGGACTGATGGCGATTTGCGCATGGATGGGCTTGCGCCTGGCAGCGCAGCAAACCGCCTTCCTCCATTCCATTGAAGACTATTTGGCCGGGCAGGTAGATTTTGGCGACCAGGTTGTACCCGTCTGGAAGGGTCACATCGAGTCATCGCGCGAACAGATGGAAACCGCCATCAATGCACTGTCCGACCGTTTTGGCGGAATAGTTGACAAGCTGGATGATGCCCTGCGCACAGCCGCCCTCGAAACCACCTCCATTGACGATCAGGACAACGGCCTCCTGGCGCTTTTTTCGCGCAGTGAACAGGAGCTTGGCGCCATTCTCGAAGCCCAGAAGGCCGCCGCTGCCAGCATGCAAAGCATGATCGAAAAGGTTCAGGGCCT
>CAKZJN010000458.1 GCA_936943465.1 uncultured Rhodoferax sp. | reverse complement strand
CCGAAGCGTTTCAGCCACCGGGCACCGGCCTGGCGATGGCGCGGGTGGCCGGCTTCGGGCTGGTAACTCAGGCTTTCGCGCAGCGCCTGCGGATCGGAGGCAACCTTCTGCAGCGCGTCTGCCAGTGCCGGTGCATCGTGGGTTGGAATCGCCACGTTGTGCGCCAGGTCGACCGCCATGGGCGCCAGGTTGTCGTCTTTCCCCGGCGCCTGCTCGGGCGAGCGCACATAGGTTCCGTCGCCAATGCGGGCCGTGGCCATGCCGCGCTGCTCCAGCACTTCATAGGCGTGGCTGACCGTACCGGCCGTAACACCCAGACGCTGCGCCAGCTTGCGCTGCGGTGGCAGGCGCTCGCCAGTAGGCAACTGCCCGTTCAGGATGAACTGGGCCAATTCGTCGGCAATGGCCAGGTAACGGGGTTTACCCGAGTCGCGCAAACTGGCAGTGGAGAGTAGGGTTTCGATAGGCACAAAAACAAGTCCGGAGGAATGTGCAATTACTCAATTTGGCAGGATTGATAGCATGCAATCCCAAGCATAGTATGCGGAAATGAATGCTTTCGACTTCATCATCGTGGGTGCCGGCTCGGCCGGCTGTGTATTGGCCAACCGGCTTTCGGCCCAGGGCAAGTACACCGTATTGCTGCTGGAGGCCGGTGGCTCGGACCGCAGCCCGCTGATTCAGGTGCCGCTGGGCTATGGCCTGACCTTTGCCGACCCCAAGTACAACTGGGGCTACACCACCAACCCGGACCCCGCCCTGAACAACCGCGCCAGCTACTGGCCGCGCGGCAAGGTGCTGGGCGGCAGCAGCAGCATCAATGCCATGGTCTACATCCGAGGCCAGCAAGGCGACTACGACGACTGGGCGGCGGCAGGCAATACTGGCTGGAGCTGGAATGAGGTGCTGCCCTACTTCAAAAAATCCGAAGACCACATCTTCGGAGCCTCCGAGCACCATGGCGCGGGCGGCGAAATGCGGGTAAGCGACTTTGCCGACCAGGTTCACCCCCTGTGCCAGCGCTTTCTGGACGCCGGTACCAAGCTGGGTTTTCAGCGCACGCCCGATTTCAATGGCAGCACCAAAGAAGGCTTCGGCCTGTGGCAAATGACCATCCGCGACGGCGTTCGGGAGTCCACCTCCAACGCGTTTCTGCGCCCTGCCCTCACGCGCCCCAACCTGACGCTGAAAACCGATGCCCACGTCACCCGGGTGCGCATCGAGAACAAAAAGGCGACCGGGGTGGATTGCCTGATTCGTGGCGCCAAACACAGCTTTACCGCCAACAAGGAAGTCATTCTTGCCGGTGGCGCCATCAACTCGCCACAACTGCTGCAACTGTCGGGCGTAGGAGACGCCGCCCTGCTGGCCCAAGTGGGCGTGCCGCTGGTGCACCACCTGCCCCGCGTCGGACAGGGCCTTCAGGACCACCTGTGTGTTTCGTACTTTTTCAAGTCCAAGGTGCCAACCCTCAACGACACGCTGGGCCCCTGGTACGGCAAATTGTGGGCCGGTGTGCGCTACCTGTTCAACCGCAAAGGCCCGCTGGGCATGAGCGTGAACCAGGCCGGAGCGTTTGTGCGCAGCCGCCCGGGGCTGGAACGCCCCAACCTGCACCTGTACTTCAACCCCATCAGCTACAGCGCCGCCAACATCGTGCCCGGCCGCTTCAAGATCACCAACCCCGACCCGTTCTCGGCCTTCCTGATCTCCTTCAACACCTGCGTCCCCACCAGCCGCGGCAGCGTGACGATTACCACCAGCAACCCGCTGGACAAGCCGAAGATAGAAACCAACTTCCTCACCACCGAACACGACCTGGCCGACATCGTCGAAGGTTCCCGCATGGTGCGCTCGATTGCCAACAGCCAACCGCTGGTGGACGTGCTGGCAAGCGAACACCTGCCCGGCGCCCATGTGCAAAGCGATGAAGACATCCTGAAAGACTTCCGCACCCGCTGCGGCTCGGTCTACCACGCGTCCTGCACCTGTGCGATGGGCCCGGACCCGGCTTCATCTGTCGTGGATGCGAGGTTACGGGTACATGGGATTGCGGGCTTACGGGTGGTGGATGCATCGGTTTTTCCTTCGGTGACTTCGGGGAATACGAATGCGCCGGTGATCATGGTGGCGGAAAAAGGTGCTTCGATGATTTTGGAAGATGCTGGGTTGTGAGGTTTCATTTGCTAACGCAAGGGTTGACTTCCCCCCTTCCCCCCCGCCCCTTCACCCCCGCTGGGGTGAAGGGGAGCCTGGAGTCAGGATTTGGTGGCGTCACGCCGGCTACGGTGCTACTGGCGGACGGTTGCGGTACGCATCTGCTGACTAACGTGGGTTCGCGTGGCGGTCGTAGAGTCGGCGTAGTGATCTTGGCTACCACCACGCAAAGCGCGAGCGCAGCGACGCGCGACACCACCCAAACAGCGTGCGATGTTCGCGCCAGCGAACGAGCACGCGCTCCCCGGCTGCTCACGCCATTGGAACGGGCTGAGCAGCGCAGTGGGGGGCGGATCAGGGCGGGCGCATGTTTGAGCGTAGCGAGTTTGCGCCAGAC
>CAKZJN010000457.1 GCA_936943465.1 uncultured Rhodoferax sp. | reverse complement strand
TCGTCACCAATCTCACCCACCATGGTGGTGTCGGGGTATTCGTCGAGCAAGGCGCGCAGGCGCTGCAGGAACACCAGGTTTTCGGGCTGGCTTTTGTCAAAGTGGTGCCATTGCCAACCGTAGGGGTTGACGGCATCGACCGCAGGATCTTCGCCCGTAGGTTGGCCACGACCGGGGTTGCTGCGCAACTGCTTGTCGTGGAAGTAGAAATTGGCGGTATCCAGGCGGTAACCGTCCACACCCAACTCCAACCAGAAACGCACGTCGTCCAGCAAGGCCTGCTGCACATCGGGGTTATGGAAATTCAGGTCCGGTTGCGAGGTCAGGAAGTTGTGCATGTAGTACTGCAGCCGTCCGGTGTCCCACTGCCAGGCGCTGCCACCAAAGATGGAGAGCCAGTTGTTGGGTGGCGTTCCATCCCCTTTCGCGTCGGCCCATATGTACCAGTCGGAACGGGCGTTGTCACGGCTGCTGCGGCTTTCCTTGAACCAGGGATGCTGGTCGGAGGTGTGCGACAGCACCTGGTCGATCATGACTTTCAGGCCGAGGTCGTGCGCGCGTTGGACCAGCACACGGAAGTCGTCCAGGGTGCCGAACAAGGGGTCGATGTCGCGGTAATCGCTGACGTCGTAGCCGAAGTCTTTCATCGGGCTCTTGAAAATAGGCGACAGCCAGATGCCGTCGGCACCCAGGCGGGCCACATACTCCAGGCGTGCAGTGATGCCGGCCAAGTCGCCCACGCCATCGCCATTGCTATCCTGGTAGGAGCGCGGGTAGATTTGGTAGATGACGCCGCCGCGCCACCATTCGTTATTGCTTGCTTTGGTCATTGGAATTTCGCGTAATCAATCAGCCCTTGACCGCACCTGCGGTCAGGCCGGAAACAATCTTTTTCTGGAACACCAGCACTAGCACCACCAGAGGCACCGTCACGATGACCGAGGCCGCCATGATGCTTCCCCACGGAATTTCGTAGGCGGTCGCACCGGAAATCATCGAGATGCCCACTGGCACCGTGCGGTTGAAGTCATCCGACACGAAGGTCAGGGCAAACAAAAACTCGTTCCATGCGGCAATGAAGGCGAGCAAGCCGGTGGACACCAGCGCCGGAGCCAGCAGCGGCATGAACACCGAGAAGATGATGCGCATCGGGCCGCAACCGTCCATGATGGCCGCCTCTTCGAGTTCCTTGGGCATGCCGCGCATAAACGTGGTCAGCATCCATACCGTAAAGGGCAAGGTAAACACCGTGTACGGAACCACCAACCCCAGCGTGCGGTTGTACAGACCCAGGCTTTGCATCAGCTCAAACATGCCCGACAGCACGGCCACTTGCGGGAACATCGACACGGCCAGAATCGTCAGCAACAAGGCGCCCTTGCCCTTGAAGGCAATGCGTCCCAGGGCATACGACGCCGTGATGGCCATGAACATGGAGATGGCCACGGTGGTGGTGGCCACCATGACGGAGTTCCAAAGCTGCGTGCCAAAGGGCTGTTTGCCCTTGAACAGGGTGATGTAGTTGTTCAGGCTGGGGTTGTCCGGCATCAAGCTGGTGCTGAACAGCTCGGTGCCCGACTTCAGCGAGGTTGCCACCGTGTACAGGAACGGGTACACGGAAATCACCACGATCAGCGCGGCAAAGAAGTACAGGACCACAGAGCCCCACAAAGGACGGGCGTTCATCAGTTGGACTCCTCATTCAGTTTGACGCGGGTCGCCCGCAGGAACAGCAGTGCGGCAATAAAGATGATTAGCGTCAGCGAGGTGGCACCGGCCGAACCGGAGCCCAGGTTGCCGTTGTCCACCATGTCGCGGCGCACAAAACCCGACATGCTGATGGTGCTGCCGCTGTTGGAGGTCAACACATAAATCAGGTCGAAGATGCGCAGGGCGTCGAGCATGCGGAACACCACAGCCACCAACAGCGCGGGGCGAATCAAAGGCAATGTCACTTTCCAGAAAACGCGCAACGGATGCACGCCATCCACGCGAGCAGCCTCGTAGCAGTCCTTCGGCAGGGTCTGCAGCGCGGCGAGAATCAGCAGCGCCATGAACGGCGTGGTCTTCCAGACGTCCACCGCCACCACGGTCAGCAACGCGTAGCTGGGGTCGGCGGTAAAGGCGATCTTTTTGGCAATCAGGCCCCAGTCAATCAGCAACTGGTTAATCAGGCCGAACTGGTCATGCAAGATCCAGCCCCACATCTTGGCCGACACAATCGTCGGAATCGCCCAGGGCACCAGTACCGCAGTACGCACCAGCGTGCGTCCTTTGAATTCCTGGTTGAGCAACATGGCCACGCCCAGACCGGCGAGGGTTTCAAGGGTTACGGAAATGATGGAGAACTGAAAGGTGTTCTTGATGGAAACACCCCAATCGGTCTCCCAAAACTCGGCTGAAAAGATCGAGTTGCCAAAGAGTCCGTATTCGGAGAAATAGTTATCCAGGCCAACGTAGTGGTATTCGGCCAGGTTGTTGATATTGGTGTCGGTGAAGCTGAACCAGATGGAGCGCGCCAGGGGCCAGCCCGCTACGAATAACATCAGACACAACATGGGCGCCAGGAACATCCAGGCAGCACGGGTTCGTTGGTTCATGGTCAGAGTCCAGACATCAAGTTAAAACTTTGTGGGGCTGCATCCCATTGGACTGCAGCCCCAGATTCAGGATCGCAACCTGGCGGCTGCGATCTGCATCAATGGCTTACCAGGAAGCCTTCTTGATGGACTTCAGCTTGCCTTCGAGCTTCTTGACGGCTGCAGTGCCGTCAGACTTCTTTTCCAGAACGTCGTGGGCAGCGTCCCAGAAGGCTTGCGACACTTCGGGGTACTTCAGGCCGGTAGCGGTGGCCGGACGGGCAGCCGCGTTGGTGAACACGTCGAGCAATTCGATCATGAACGGGTTGGCCTTGGCCACGTCAGCATCCTTGTACAGCGAAGGAATCGTGGGGTTGTAAGAACCGCCCACAGCACGCTTCTTCTGAATTTCTGCGCTGCTCATGTACAAAGCCAGGGAAGCCGCAGCATCCACATTCTTGGAGTACTTGTTCACAGCCAGTTGCCAGCCGCCCAGGGTAGCTGCCTTCTTGGCGCCAGGGCCAGTGCCTGCGGGCAGAGCGGCGACGCCGATCTTGTCCTTGATGGGGCTGTCAGCTGCCTGGCCCAGGGACCACGCGTACGGCCAGTTGCGCATGAACGCAGCCTTGCCGTTTTGCCAGACGCCACGGGCATCTTCTTCACCATAGTTCAGCACGCCCTGGGGAGCGATGGTGCCAATCCAGGAAGCGGCTGCGTCGAGTGCCTTGGCAGCCTGGGGGTTGTTGATGGTGATATCACCCTTGCCGTCGACGATGGTGCCGCCGCCGAAGCTGTACACCCACTCCAATGCGTCGCAGGTCAGACCTTCATAGGCCTTGGCCTGGAACACGAAGCCCTGGAAGTCCTTGTCGGTTGCGCGCTCTGCGTCTTGAATCTTCTTGGCGCCGGTGGCCAGGTCGTCCCAAGTCTGGGGAACCTTCACGCCGTGCTTGGCCAGCAGGTCTTTGCGGTAGAACAACAGGCCAGCGTCGGTAAACCAGGGCATACCCAGCAATTTGCCATCCACGGTGTTGTTGGCAACGATGGCTGGGAAGTGGTCTTTTTCAACACCCTTGGAATACTTCTTCAAGTCCACCAGGTGATCCTTGATCACACCAGGCCAGACCACGTCAATCATCAGCACGTCGATGTCGCCGGACTTGGCAGCAAATTGCTGACGCAGCAAGGCCAGTTGGTCGGTGGAGCTGGCCGGTGGTGTGTACATCTTGACGGTGTGACCGTTCTTCTTGCCCCAGTCTTCGGCGAACTTGCCGCAGAACTCCACGTCGGCAGCGTTATTGCCGCAGGAGATGGTGATGGTGGCAGCGTTGACCGCTGTCATAGCAAAGGGAATGGCTACCGCAGCGAGGGCTGCCTTGAAACTGATGTTCATTCGAAAGATCTCCATGTTTAAAAAGGTGAAACTGCAGTAAATGCTCGAGGCGTACGCATTGGAACATTTACGCAATCGTTTGCGTAATAAGGTAAAACCCTGGTAACACCGATGTAACTCGGTGCACGATTCACAATGACTTTTCAAAAAAAGGGGCCCCGCAAAGGGCCCCAAACCTTGGAAAGTCAAACCGAAAAAGTGCCCTATTCAGGCAGAACCATCAGAAAGCGTAGTTCAGACGCACGCGCACGGCGTTTTCAGAGGTAGATGCGCCCGTCACGCTGTCTTTGGCAGTAGAACTCGAGATAGCGGGTGTCACAGAAGCACCCTTCAGACCAAACAGGGGAATCGAGTAGGCAGCGTAAGCGGTGTTGACCTTGACGTCGCCACCGGCTTGGTCATTCGTTGCAGCCACATAGCCGGCACCGAAAGCGCCCACTCCGACCGACAGGGCGTAAGCGGACTTGTTGTTGTTCGCTGCAGCATCCTGCTTGCCATTGGAGTAGTTACCGGTCAACTTGAAGCTGCCTGCGTCATAGGTAGCAGTCAGACCCCAACCTTGAACTTTGTTGGCCGGTGCTGCACCAATGGGAGCGTACTCACCAGATTCGACACCGACACGGGCGCTCAGAGCGCCTGCACCAAACGAGGCCACGGCGCGCAAGCCCTTGGCTCCAACAGCAGCGACGGAGTTCTTGGTGCCGTCGATGTAACCAATTTCGAGGGAATTCGAACCGCCCAGGTTCAGGGTACCTGCGGCATGGAACACTTCGCTACCCATACGGCCGCGCAAAGTGTTGGTCCCGTACACGGAACCGGCATGGTTAACCAACGTATCAGAAATCAGGGGGAACAGGTCAGCGCCTTCGAAGCGACCCAGCTTTACATCACCAGACTTATTGCCCAACTGAACCCACATGTCATCGGTTGCCAATGTGCCGCCCTTCTGCGTCAGGAAGGAGGTGCGACCGGCTACGAAAGCATCGGCACCCACTTTGGCGGAAACACCCACTTCAACACGACCATTTTGGCTGAGGCCGTCGCTACCGGCTGCCACAGCGGAGCCACTGCGGCTGGTGTTGTCCAGTTCAATATTGGCGCCAAATTCGGCAGCTGCCATGGCAGATCCAGCCGCTACGATCAGCGCAGCGCCAGCGATTGCCTTGAGAGAGAAAGAAACGTGTTTGCTCATTTAATGTCCTCGGTTATTTCATGTTTGGGAGGATCAAAGCGATCACTCCTCGTTGTTTGCGCAATCGATTGCACGAACGGGATGAATTCTTTCAAAAAGCTTGCACAAGCGGGCAAAGCCAAGGGAAAACCCGGATCCGCTTTTCATGCGAGTTACAGGCTGAAATTGCCGGTTTACGCCCACCCCCTTTGTTTGACCACCTCTGCGTCAGCGGCTAGGCAGACTTTTTGCATTGGGGTGTCCACGTGTCCGGGTTACACCACATTTCCATCCACACTTCGTCAAGTAACATGGCATTCGGCACACCCCGAGTAGGTTTGCCTTTTGAAAAATACCCCGTTGCCATGAAGAAAACAGTACCCACAGCAAAGGTCTCAACGGCCCGAAAGAAGTCTGCTCCAGCCACCCCGGTTGTGCCCTCGGGTGGTCGCGTTCAAATGGTGGATGTGGCCCGTATGGCGGGCGTTTCGGCGGCCACGGTTTCAAGGGCCTTGAGCGGCCATGCCAGCATCCCCGAGCCAACCAGGTTGCGCATCGCAGATATGGCCAGGGACCTGGGCTACAAAGTCAATCACAGCGCTGCCAATTTGCGCAAGGGGCAGACTAACGCCATTGGTGTTGTCGTCACCATTGGAGATGAGCAACCCATTTCCGACCCCTTTATTCTGAGTTTGATCGGGCATATCGCGGATGTGCTGAATGCCCAGGGCAAAAACTTGCTGCTCACGCGCGTGCGCACCAACCACAGGGCGGAGTTGGAATCCTTCGTCAACAGTGGCCAGGTGAGTGGCTTGTTGGTCATTGGCCAATCGACGCATCACGCTACGCTGAATGCACTGGAAGCTGCCGGTGTTCCGATGGTGGCGTGGGGCGCACTGCTGCCCGAAACCAAATATTCGGTCGTCGGTGGTGACAATCTGGGGGGTGGTTACCTGGCGACCTGCCACTTGCTGGATGGCGGCGCCAAGAGAATCTTGTTTCTGGGTGATTCCAAGTTTCCTGAAGGCAAGCAGCGTTACTTGGGCTATGTCAAGGCGCTCAAGCAGGCGGGCATCAAGCCTGACAAAACCCTACACCGCTATTGCCCACTTTCGGCCAAAGAGATTGAGTTTGCGATCAACTCCGCACTGGACGAAGGGGTGGAGTTTGATGCCGTGTTTGCGACCAGCGACGTGGGAGCCATGAGCGCCCTCGCGACTTTGGCCAGCAAAAATATCCGGGTTCCAAAGCAAGTCAAGTTGGTGGGCTACGACAACATTTCACTTTCCGCATTTGTGCACCCCACCTTAACCACCATCGACCAGCCCATTGGTCTGGCCGCTCTTGCAATGGTGGATCTTCTAAACGAAAAAATCGCAGGGGGCGCGAGCCGGTCGATTTTGCTGCCCGCCACACTGATCGAACGCAAGAGTTCCCGTTAACTGTCCCTTCATCCGACCGCGGCCGGATGAGCGCTTCAGGGTAAAACCCGATGCGCAATCGTTTGCGTAATTGTCTAATCGATGGCATTTGAGCGGCCTGACGGTCATCGTCGCGACGCCCTACTCCATCCATTTCGCACCTGCCCATTCACATGCAATTCGCCGTTGATCACCGAGATCACGCCAAGCCCGGCCTGGGGCGGCGGGTGGTTTTGCGCGGACAGGCGGTGTACCGCATTCAGCGCACCGATTCCGAAGATGGATTTTGCGCGTTACCCGCCGACTCCCAGGCACTGCAGGCGGCGCTTGAACACTTGGCAGCATCGGGTATCGATGTCCTGTGGCTCGCATCCAGGCCCGGACAATCGGGCACCGGTTATGGAAGGTGTCTCTCCCAAATCACCGATCTGACAGCAGCGCAAACGTTACCTGCCAGACTCCGCGCCGTGGCGGAGATCGCCATTCCTGCAGGACTGCGGGTGCTGGCTGACTTGCAGGAACTTCAAATCAAACCAAGCCGCGCAAGCCTGACTTATGTTCCTCCTCTACCGAAGCAGGCTTGCTACCGGTGGGCAGATGTGCCGAGAGGCAGGGCCGACTCAAACAACGCGGAAGCCGACGGCGTGGACTTGTTGCGCATCGCGCATTGCCAGGACTGGCTCGAACAGGAGTGCAAAGCGCCCTTCGCCCATGCCGCGCTAACCTACGTTCATCGGCTGTACGGTCGGGGTTGGCCGCTATGGCTGGTTAGCGCCCAATGGCTGCATCCCGGCGCGCAACAGGCCGGCATGGATGTCGCCCCCCGTCTGCTGGCGCTCGCGTTGGCGCTTCCTCTGTGCCTAAAAGGAAGCCCCCTTCTAGACCATCCTCTGGCTGGACATTTGCTGGAAGTTCCTTCGTCGATTGCCAGATTCCTGTGCTGGCGGCGCACTATTCCTGCGCTGCGCTACGGAAAAATGCAACTGCTTAGCATGCATGAGAACTTGCTGATGTTTACCCGCCAGGATGGTTCGCAGTGTGTACTCTGTGTATTCAATTTAAGCGAGCGCTTTGTGCGCCAGCCCCTGCCCCCCACCTTCGCCCGTTTCAGTTTGATTGCCGGAAGCGGGCTGGAAGGCGGACGCATTGTCGACCGCGAAATTGACTGCGATCCCTGGGGCGCTCTGTTTGCACAGCAGTACGATCCATTGCCGCTGAAATCCTATTGATCAAGAACCTGTCCCCCCTATGCTTCAAACCATCGCCCCCGCTTCCTTGGCTTTGATCAAGTCCCAGATTCGAGCCCGCACGCACGCACTCCCCGACGATCCAGTATGGCGGGCCTTTGATCGGCGTCTGGACACCCATTACGGCAATCTGGAGAAGGAGTTGTCCTCGCTCTATGGCGAGGACCCGCGTTTCAATGACTTTTTGCTGGACCTCCTGACCGAGGCGTTTGTTTACGCGCTACAGCGACCGACCGACCTGCATGCGTTGGACGCCGCCCGCGAAAGCGATCCGCGCTGGTTTCAGTCACAAAAAATGCTCGGTGGCGTGTGCTATGTGGACCTGTATGCCGGCAACTTGCAGGCCCTGAAGGCCCGCATTCCCTACTTCAAGGAACTGGGGCTGACCTACCTGCACCTGATGCCCCCGTTCAAGTGCCCCGAGGTACACAACGACGGCGGCTATGCCGTCAGCAGCTACCGCGAGACCAACCCCGCCATTGGCAGCATTGACGACCTGCGCGATCTGGCCCTGGCACTGCGAAGGGAAGGCATCAGCCTGGTGTTGGACTTCATCTTCAACCACACCTCGGATGAGCACGACTGGGCAAAGGCATGCCTGGCGGGTAACCCGCAGTACCAAGACTTTTATTACATCTTCCCTGACCGGACCATGCCGGATGCGTACGACAAAACACTGCGCGAAATCTTCCCGGACGCGCACCCCGGCGGTTTTTCGCAACTGCCCGACGGCCGCTGGATCTGGACTACCTTTAACTCTTTCCAACTCGACCTGAATTACAGCAACCCGGCGGTATTCAAGGCCATGGCCGGCGAGATGCTGGAGATTGCCAACCTGGGCGTTGAGTTCTTGCGCATGGACGCGGTGGCCTTCGTCTGGAAGCGCCTGGGCACTTCCTGTGAAAACCTGCCCGAAGCGCACACCGTGATACGGGCATTCAGCGCGCTGGTGCGCATTGCGGCACCGGCCATGTTGTTCAAGTCGGAAGCCATCGTGCACCCGGACGATGTGGTCAAGTACATCTCGCCCGAAGAGTGCCAAATTTCCTACAACCCGCTGCAAATGGCGCTGCTATGGAACACCCTGGCCACGCGCGAGGTAAACCTGCTGCAACAAGCCCTGGAAGAGCGCCACAACCTGCACCCGGATACCGCGTGGGTCAACTACGTGCGCAGCCACGACGACATCGGCTGGACCTTTGCCGACGAAGACGCCATCCGCTTTGACGTCAACGGCTTTGACCACCGCCAGTTCTTGAACCGCTTTTTTGTGAATCGCTTTGAGGGCAGCTTTGCGCGGGGCGTTCCGTTTCAGGACAACCCGCAAACCGGCGATTGCCGCCTGTGCGGAACCACCGCTTCGCTATGCGGCCTGGAGCAAAACGACCCGTACGCCAGCCAGCGCATCCTGCTGCTGTACAGCGTGATTCTGAGCAGCGGCGGCATTCCGCTGATCTATCTGGGCGACGAGGTAGCCACGCTGAACGACCACAGCTATTTGGATGAAGAAGGCAAGCGCGCCGACAGCCGCTGGGTGCACCGCCCGCATTACCAGGAGGCCCTGTACCGCAGCCGCAACAACCCCTTCAGCCCGTCCGGCAAGGTGTTTATGGGTCTTACCCATCTGATTCAGCAGCGCGCCCGCTGCGAAGCGTTTGCGGGTGGCCACCTGATTGGTTTTCGCACCGATAACCCGAGCGTTCTGGGCTACCAGCGAAACAGCGCCGCGCAAAAGGTGCTGGTGCTGGCTAACTTCAGCGAGTTTCCGCAGCACTGCACCAGTCAGGTGTTTCAGGCCCTGCCGGAGACTGCGCTGGATCTGATTTCCGATCGTACCCTTCGCTTGAAGGGAGGCCTCACCCTGGCGCCCTACGCCATGCTGTGGTTGTCCGTTTCTTGAAAGCCCGCACCATGCCACTCCACATCGCCTTGATCGCACACGACAACAAGAAGGCCACCATGGTGGCGCTGGCGCAAGAGTTTTCAACGTTCCTGCGCAGCGTGCAGCTCTGCGCCACTGGAACGACCGGCGGCCGGTTGACGAATGAAGTGGGGCTGACCGTGGAGCGCCTGTTGAGCGGTCCACTGGGAGGCGACCTGCAAATAGGCGCACGGCTGGCGCAGGGTGAAATCGACGCCGTTATCTTCCTGCGCGACCCGATGACGCCGCAGCCCCATGAGCCCGACATCAACGCGCTGGTGCGTGCCTGCGATGTGCATGACGTGCCTTGCGCTACCAATCTGTCTTCGGCCAGACTGCTTTTAGCCCAGCTCGAATCGCATTCACGCGATTAAGCTATGAGTCACTACACCACCCTGCGCAGTGACACGAAGGCGCCCAAAACCCCATTGGAGCACACCCTTTTGGGTCAATGCAAATGCGGCTATCGACACGAAAGCGTGCATCAGAGCGATGTCGCCGAACTGGCCTTTCATCCGTTCTTTTGCACCCGATGCTCGGCAGTCAAGGCCCAATTGGGCTTGCGCAAGGCAACACCGGTGTGCCCAAGCTGTCAGACCTCCAACGTGCTGTCGTATGGTGAAGAAGCTTTAACCCGTCCTGCACTACCCGGCACACGGGCTGCAACTGGCAAGGGCCTGACGGCCCCCCACTTCTGCCCCCAGTGCCGTAACACCTCGCTGCAATTCAGCGTGCAAGCCTAAGGCTTTTCTAAGCTGCCGCACGGGCCTTTAGGCCACAAACACGCGCGCCTTGCGCGGGGTGAGCACCAGCGTTTCGCCTTCCTTGAAACCTTCGATAGCAAACTGACTGGCAGGGATTTGCGCCTC
>CAKZJN010000456.1 GCA_936943465.1 uncultured Rhodoferax sp. | reverse complement strand
GGCAGGTGGGTAGTGCCCCAGGTGGCTTGGGTGCCGATGGCTTTGTCGAATACTTCCTTGGATGGGTGGTCGTACTCGCGGGCAATGCGGGCCAGCACGCGCAACTGCCGGCTGGCGAGTTCACCGTATGGCACGGCCACGCGCAACATGGGCGCGTAACGCTGGATGTACCAGCCGTTTTGCAGGCGCAGCGGACGGAATTCGTCGTCGCTCAGGGTGCCGGCCTGGTTGCGTTCCAGTTGGTCACGGTGTTGCGCGGCGCGCGCACGAATGAATTGCCGGTCAAATTCGGTGTATTGGTACATGGGTCAAAAAGTCCGCTTGGAAGTCAGCGATGGGTCAGCGTTTACAGAGCGATGAGTTTCAGGCCGGCGTAGGCCAGCAAAAATGAGAGCAGCGAGCGTATCAGGCGCTCAGGGGCCTTGGTGGTGAGGTGCGAACCAATCCAGATGCCGGGCAGTGAACCACACAGCAAGGCAATCAGCATGTTCCAGTCCACGGCTCCCAAAGTGGCGTGGCCCAGACCCGCCACCAGGGTGAGCGGTACGGCATAGGCAATGTCGGCCGCAATGATGCGCGGTAGCGGCAGCAGCGGATACAAAATCATCAGCACCGTCACGCCAATGGCACCGGCACCTACCGAGGTCAGGGTTACCAGCGTGCCGATCAAGGCGCCAAACAGCAGCGGCAGGCTCCAGTGCTTGGGCCGAGCCGCAATTTCTTCCTGCCCTGCCAGCACCGCCTTGGGGCTGACTTTGCCGCGCACCGCCTTGTACAGCGTGGCCGCAGCGGTTAGCAGCAGGGCGCAACCCAGCGTGGTGGTCATAACCGATTGCACGCGGGCGTCTGCCGGGCCTACGGTGCGAAGAATATAGAGCGTTACCAGTGCGGCGGGGATGCTGCCAGCCGACAGGTTCAGTACCACCGGCCAGTCAATGTGACCGGAGCGGGCCAGCTTGATGGTGCCTCCCATCTTGGTGAAGGCCGCAAACAGCAGGTCGGTGCCCACCGCCAGATACGGTTTGACACCAAACAGAAAAATCAAAATCGGGGTCATCAAGGAGCCGCCGCCCACGCCGGTCAGGCCGACGATGGTTCCCACAAAAAAGCCCGCAAGGACAAACGCTAGTTCATGCATGCGGGCTAATGTAATAAGGTTTGCTTAGATCGAAAACGATATTTTGGCTATACCTATATATGCAAATTGAATAAGCAAGCGCGGTATCAGTATTTGCCGCCCCGCAACTCCGCCATGCGCTCGTCAAAGTAGCTACCCACGGTGTAGCGCTCCGACAGCACCACGTCCCGGCGCGGGTGCAAAAACAGCGGCAAAGAAATGCGCGACTTGGTGGCCGCTTCGCCGGTCGGGTTCAGCACCCGGTGCACGGTGGATGGGAAGTAGCGCCCCGAGGCTTCTTCCAGCATGTCGCCAATGTTGACGATCAGCAGGCCGAAGTCGCAGGGCACATCATGCCAGTCGCCCTCTTTGCCCAGCACCTGCAGCCCTGGCTCGGTGGCGGCGGGCAGGATGGTCAGCAGATTGATGTCTCCGTGCGCCGCTGCCCGCAACGCACCCGATTCTTCGTTGCCGGTCAGCGGCGGGTAGTGCAACACGCGCAAGAGGGTGTGGTCGCTGCCTTCGAGCATGCGGGGCAGGGGCATGGAATAGCCCGCCTTGACCTCGTCGGGCGAGTTGTCCTCCACCCACTGCAGCAGGGTGGCGGCCAGAATGCTGCCTTGGGCGTGGTAGTGCAGCGCGGCATCGGACACCTCGGCCGGGTAGCGGCCCCAGGGGTAAATGTGGAAGAACTCCTTGACGTCCTTGGTGCTGTGGTTCTTGGCGGTTTCCGATACATGGGTGGAGAAGTAGCCGTCGTGCCGGGACGGGTCGTGCGGGTAGTCGTGCTTGGCCTCGCTCTTGAAAAACGCCAGCCATTCGTCATAAATACCTTGCACCATCTGGCGGTCCAGCGGGTGGTTTTTCAGCACGCCAAACCCGGTTTCATGCAGGCTGCGGCAAAACTCCTCCGGGGCGGAGGGGCTCATAAAGTCAACAATGGGCAGTTCCATGGGGGCCTTTTTAAGGTTAAAGCCAGGGGCGCATCAGCGTATCTTCCACCAACTGGCGGGCCGCCTTGGCGTCGACATGAATGCAGGCTTGGCAGAGTGGAACATCGGCCCCCCAGCCATCGTGCGGATAGTGGATATTGCGACGCCGCATAATGGTTTGGCCCTGTGCCAGGCCTTCGGTGGCAACGCGGATACGCCCGGTTTCCAAGGTAAACAGTTCCGGATGGGTCAGCGCCACAAAGGCCAGCACATCGTGGCCGAAGCAGCCATGAATTTCGGCCACATGCGGGTACAGCCCACTGTAAAAGTTGGCGTAGAACTTCACGGCGTGCAGCAAGGTGTCGGTGGCCGGATGCTTGTGGTGCTGCGCCACGCGCTCAAACAATTTGACCGGCAGGATGACCTGGTGCGTCACATCCAGTCCGACCATGGTCAGGCGCCAACCGGCGGTAAACACCAGATCGGCGGCATGCGGGTCGTTCCAGATATTGGCCTCAGCCACCGGCGACACATTACCGGGTTCCAGCACGGTGCCGCCCATCAAGATGACTTCGCGTACCAGCTTGGGCAGGGCCGGTTCCAGTTTGAGCGCGGTGGCCAGATTGCCCAGCGGGCCTACCGCCACCAGCGTGATTTCGCCGGGGTGGGCGCGTGCCATATCCACGATGAACTGTGCCGAGGCACGCGGGTCCAGCGTTTTGGTGTGGTCCTGGCGGCTCAGCAAATTGCCCAAACCGTCGGCCCCGTGAATCGAATCGGGCGGTGCCTCTGCATGCTTGACCCAGGGTTTGGCAACGCCCTGCGTAACCGGCACATCGTGACCGGAGAGCGCGGTGAGGTAAAGCGCATTTTCTGCAGCCTGCTCCACGTATACATTGCCAAAAGTGGTGGTAATGCCCACCACGTCAATGGCGGGGTGCGCCAGCGCGTAATACAGCGCCATGGCGTCATCAACGCCCGGGTCGGTGTCGTAAATGACTTTGTGGGGGGCTTGGTGTTGCATGGTGTTTCTTCAGGAAATGCCGCTCAAGGCGTGCAGGGCCGCCAGGCGGGCGGGGCTGTTGTTGTCGGGTTGGCTGGCCATCAGGGCACGTACCTCGGCAACTTCGGGCACGCTGGACTGCGCGCCCATGCGGGTGCAGGCCAGCGCGCCGGCGGCGCTGGCGTAGCGCAGTGCGTCGCCTAAGGATTGGCCCTGGCTGAGGGCGGCAGCCAAGGCTCCGCAAAAGGTGTCACCTGCGCCGGTAGTGTCCACCGGCTCAATGGCAAAGGAAGCTTGCAGGAAATGCTGGCCCTGCTGGCGGGCGATGCAACCCTGCGCGCCCAGCGTAACCACGACGGTGGGCACCTGCAGGCGCGCCAGGCATTCGGCCACGCTGCCCTGGTGCCCCGCGACCACCGCCAGTTCGCCCTCGTTGACGATCAGGATGTCCACCGCCGCCAGCAAGGCCTCAGGCAATGGCCGGGCCGGTGCTGCGTTGAGCACCACGCTGACGCCGGCAGCACGAGCGGATTGCGCGTAAGCGGTGACCGCCTCCAGCGGGATTTCGAGTTGCAGCAGCAGGTGGCTATAGCCCGCAAGTGGCGGCAGATGTTCGGCGCGCAGGGCGGCATTGGCCCCGGGTGCC
The DNA here is from genome assembly GCA_936943465.1 of uncultured Rhodoferax sp. Classification (GTDB taxonomy): domain Bacteria; phylum Pseudomonadota; class Gammaproteobacteria; order Burkholderiales; family Burkholderiaceae_C; genus Allorhodoferax. The sequence continues at coordinate 326 of CAKZJN010000456.1, read as the reverse complement.
ACCGTAATGGCGTTTTCGCCGGCTTCGGACAGGCAGATAAAGGCCGTTCCAGTCGCGTGGGCCGGGTCGCGCACGGTCAGCATCTTTACGCCGGCACCCTGCAAGGATGCCTCCAGCGGCTGTGCGAAGGCATCGGCGCCCAGCGCCAACAGCATGTGCGTGGTGGCACCACCGGCACGGCTGCAGGCAACAGCCTGGTTGGCGCCCTTGCCGCCAGGAAATGTCTGGAAGTCGCGGCCCAGCACGGTCTCGCCCGGGCTGGGAATGTGGTCAGCCCGGACCACAAAGTCCAGGTTGGCAGAGCCGGCAACCAGAATCATGGGGCA
>CAKZJN010000455.1 GCA_936943465.1 uncultured Rhodoferax sp. | reverse complement strand
GACCTGGGCGGTGCGTTGGTTACGCCTGGTCTAGTCGACTGCCACACCCATTTGGTCTATGGCGGCCACCGCGCGGCGGAGTTTGAGCTGCGGCTGCAAGGTGCGAGTTACGAGGAGATTGCGCGCGCGGGCGGCGGCATCCGTTCCACCGTGGCCGCCACCCGAGCGGCCAGCGATGCCGAGTTGCTGAAGAGCGCACGCGAACGCGCGCTGTGCCTGATGCGCGAGGGCGTGACCACGCTGGAAATCAAATCGGGTTACGGCCTGAGCCTGGACGATGAGGCCCGCTGCCTGCGCACTGCCCGCGCGCTGGGCAGCAGCCTGCCACTGACCGTGCGCACCACCTACCTGGGCGCGCACGCCCTGCCGCCCGAATATGCCGGTCGCAGCGACGACTATGTGGACGCGGTCTGCGCCTGGATGCCGCAACTGCAGGCGCAAGGGTTAGTCGATGCGGTGGACGCCTTTTGCGAAGGCATCGGTTTTAGCCCCGCGCAAACCCGGCGCGTGTTTGAGGCCGCACAGCGCCTGGGACTGCCGGTGAAGCTGCATGCCGAACAACTCAGCGACCAGGGTGGCGCGGCGTTGGCAGCCGAGTTTGGTGCCTTGTCGTGCGACCACCTGGAGTTTCTCAGTGCCGAAGGCGTTGCCGCCATGGCGCGCAGCGGCACGGTGGCGGTGTTACTGCCCGGGGCCTACTACTTTTTGCGCGACACGCATGTGCCGCCGATTGCCGCGCTGCGCGCTGCCGGCGTGCCAATGGCCGTTGCCAGCGACCACAACCCCGGCTCGTCACCGGGTCTGTCCTTGTTGCTGATGCTCAACATGGCTTGCACCCTCTTCCGCCTGACGCCCGAAGAGGCATTGCTTGGCGTCACGGTGCGTGCGGCGCGGGCGCTGGGCCTTTCCGATCGCGGCCAGTTGGTGGCCGGCCAACGCGCCGACTTTTGCGTGTGGGACGTGGCCCACCCGAATGAACTGGCCTACTGGTTTGGAGTCAACCCGTGCCGGCGCGTGGTCGTGGCCGGAAAGGAGCGCACGCTATGAAAAAACGCACACCCCCCGCTATCCACACTGACGTGTTTTCGCTCTACCCCGGCAGCACTCCGCTGCTGGTCAGCATGCCGCATGTGGGCACGCTGATTCCGCCCGACCTACAGCCCCGCTACAGCGAGCGCGCACTGCAGGTTGAAGACACCGACTGGCATCTGGAAGCCCTCTACAACTTTGTGCGCAGCATGGGCGCGAGCCTCATCGTGCCGCGCTATTCGCGCTTTGTGATCGACCTGAACCGCCCCAGCGAAAACACGCCCATGTACGCCGGAGCCAACAACACCGAGCTGTGCCCGACCCGCTTCTTTACCGGCGAGGCGCTGTACCGCGAGGGCATGGCGCCCAACGATGCAGAAATTGCCCGGCGCGTCGCCACCTACTGGTCGCCCTACCGCAACGCGCTGGATGCCGAACTGACCCGGCTGCGCAGCGCCCATGGCCATGCGGTGCTGTTTGATGCGCACAGCATCAAGAGCGAGCTGCCCTGGCTGTTTGAAGGCCGCCTGCCCGAGTTAAACCTGGGTACCGTCAACGGCACCAGTGCAGCGCCGGAGCTGCGGGATGCGCTGGCGCAGGTGCTGGCCCGCCAAACGGATTTCAGCCATGTGGTCGACGGCCGTTTCAAAGGCGGTCACATCACCCGCCACTATGGGCGCCCTTCCGAGAGCTGGCACGCTGTTCAACTGGAGATGTGCTGGAGCACCTACATGCCCGAAACCGCGCCCTATGTGCTGAGCGAAGAACGCGCCGCGCGGGTGCGCCCGTTGTTGCAGCAACTGATGCAGACGCTGCTGCAGTTCAAGCCGCAATAACCTGTGCTGCTACACCCTCTGAAAAACGCACCCATGCCCCAAGCCTCCGCATCCCCCACCCTCTTTTGGGCACCCCACGCGTGGGTGACCGGCCAATGGCAAGCCGGCGTTTGCCTGGAAGCCAGCCCCAACGGCCATTGGGCACACATCACTCCCGGCATACCGAGCGCACCAGAACACGCCACCGTTTTGCAGGGACCGGTGCTGCCCGGCCTGGTCAATGCCCACAGCCATGCCTTTCAGCGCGCGTTTGCCGGCCTGTCGGAGCGCCGCGCATCCGAAGCCGATGATTTCTGGTCGTGGCGCGACCGCATGTATGGCGTGGCCCTGCGCATCACGCCCGCCCACATGCGCGCCGTGGCGGCGCAGTTGTATGTCGAGATGCTGCAGGGCGGCTACACGCAGGTCTGCGAATTTCACTACCTGCACCACAGCGAAACAGGTGCCCATTACCCCGACCCCGCCACCATGGCCTGGGCCGTGGCCGATGGCGCAGCCGATGCCGGCCTAGGGCTCACGCTGCTGCCGGTGTTGTACGAGCGCGCCGGTTTCACCCAAACCCAATTGCGCGAGGACCAGCGCCGCTTTGCCAGCACACCGGACTGGCTTGCCGACCTGCAGAAGGCTGTCACCCGCTCCCACCGCAGGTTGGTGAACGCGGGCGTAGCGATCCACTCGCTGCGTGCCGCCACGCCCACCTCCATCACACGCCTTCTGGACCGCGTGGGGGACGCTGACCTGCCGATTCATATTCACATTGCCGAGCAGATGCAGGAAGTGCGCGAATGCCTGGCCCACACGGGCAAACGCCCGATTGAGTGGCTGGCCGATGCCTTGCCACTGGACGCACGCTGGCAACTGGTGCACGCCACCCACACCAAACCCGAAGAAATCGAGGCGGTGGCGGCCAGCGGCGCGGGCATCGTCATTTGCCCCAGCACCGAAGGCAACCTGGGTGATGGTTTTGCCGACCTGGGCCACTGGCTGCAATGCGAAGTGCCGATGGCGATTGGATCGGACAGCCATGTGTGCCGCCAGTGGAATGAAGAACTGCGCTGGCTCGAATACGGCCAGCGCATGCTGCTGCAAAAGCGCAATGTGTCGGCCAACCCGGCCGGCGGCCAGCCCGCCACAGCGGCGCGCCTGTTCGAAGCCGCGCTGTCCGCTGGTGGTCAGGCTGCGGGACAGAAGTTATGGGGGCTCACGGCTGGCGCCCGCGCCGACATGCTGGTGCTCAACCCGCAGGCCAGCGGCCTGCTGGGCATTCCGGCAAGCCACACGCTGGACGCCTATGTGTTTGCCTGCGACACACCCGCCCTGCGCGATGTGTTTGTGGCCGGACGCCAGTGCATCTCCCTAGGCCACCATGGGGCGCAGGATTCGATTGCCGCACGGTACGTCGAGGCCATGGCAGAACTGCACCGAAATTAGGACCATTTGGCACCGCACGAAAGGCCGGACGGCGACTAGGCGCCGCTATACTGTTTTGCACATAAGGAACAGAGGGGACAAGCTTGCAAAGCCATTGCGCGGACCGCCCGTTTGGTCGTTTGATTCACGGCTCTTAGCCCCGTGTCATGCTGAACTGGAAGCTTCAAAACAAGCTTATGTGGGTCGCCCTTGGCGCCATCCTGATGATGCTGGCGACGGGCCTGCTGGTGAACCAGTTTGTGCAAAAGCAGTCCATCCAGGAAAGCGTACGCCAACGGGTCGATTCGGTCACCGCGCTGGCCTTTTATTCTGAACGCGAGCTACTGCGCCTGCAGCGCGAACTGGCCGTGCAACTGGCCAAGCCCCACGGCCTGGACCGCGAGCGCCTGCAGATGCGCTACGACATTTTTCTCAGCGGCGTGGCCTGGCTGCGCGACAGCCCCAGCATGGCAGCGCTGGCACGGCGTCCGCAGTACACCGAACTGCTGCCCAAACTGGACCTCTTGATCAAGCGCGGCGACGCCCTGATGGCCCGGGAGCGGCTTGAACCCAAAGAACTGCACGGCTTTCTCCAACAACTCGACGCCATGCAAATCCACCTGATGGCCCTGAGTTCGGCCGCCAGTTCGGTGGAGTCCGAGCAATTCGAATCCGTTGCCGGCAAGATGCTCAGCCAAAGCAACCTGATTCTGGGCCTGGCCGTTTTGCAAATCGTGATGTTGGTGCTGGCCTTTGTTGCCCTGGTGTTGCATCAGCGCCAGCAACACGCCGAGCAACTGGCCGTGGAAAAGCTCAATGCCGACCTGCAGCAGGAACGCCAAAAGGCCGATGCCGCCAACCGGGCCAAGAGCCAGTTTCTGGCCAATATGAGCCATGAACTGCGCACGCCTTTCAATGGCATTCTGGGCATGTTGCGCATCTTGCAGGCCAGCAGCTTGACGGCGCAGCAACAGGATTGCACCGCCATGATGGGGCGGGCCACCAATTCACTGCTGGCACTGATCAACGACATTCTGGACTTTTCCAAGGTCGAAACCGGCAAGATGCAGTTGAACAAGCAGCCGTTTTATCTGGACCGTTTGTTGCGCGACACCTCCGACATATTGAGCGCCGCCACCAACTCCGAAAACATCGATGTGCTATTTGATGTGGAGCCGGGGCTGGAACAGCCCTTGTGGGGCGACGCGATGAAATTGCAACAGGTGTTGATCAACCTGGGCGCCAATGCCATCAAGTTCACCAGCCAAGGCCATGTGGTGATTGCGGCACGGCGCCGCAAGCCCGGCCCCACGCAGCCGGGGCACGAGATGGCGGTGGAGTTTTCCATCCGCGATTCCGGCATTGGCATTGCGCCGGAACTGCAACAACATATCTTCACCGGTTTCTCGCAAGCCGAAGCCTCCACCACCCGCAAGTACGGCGGCTCAGGGCTGGGCCTGGCCATCAGCAAACGCCTGGTGGAACTGATGGGCGGCCGGCTCGACGTGCAAAGTGCGCTGGGCCAAGGCAGCACCTTTCATTTTTCCGTGGATTTGCCGGAGGTAACCAACATGCCGCTGGAGGCATTGCCTCCGCCGGATGTGCAACTGCAGGGCACCCGGCGCGTGCTGGTGGTGGATGACAGCGAAGCCTCACGCGCCATCGTGTCGGGCATGACGGCGGCGTGGGACTGGCCGACCGAGACGGCGCCTTCGGCCCAGGCGGCACTCGACCTGATTCAGGCCGCACTCGACACCGGTCGGCCGATCTGGGATCTCATGGTGGTGGACTGGCATATGCCCGGAATGGACGGCTGGGATTTCGCGCGGCGGGTGCGCCGGCTCCCGTGGTCCGAAGGCACACCGGCACCCAGCATCGTCATGATCTCGGGCACCAGCCGCGACCGGCTGGCGCGGCACCCGGAACAAGACCATGCCCTGATCAACGCCTTGCTGATACGCCCCTTTACCGCAGCCCAGTTGCGGGAGGTGGCTTTGCGCCCCCAAGGCGCGCAAACGTTGTTGCGGCAAGGCGCTCGCACCCGAACGCCCCATGGCCGTCTGGCCGGCATGCGCATTCTGGTGGTGGAAGACAACCCGCTCAACCAGAAGGTCGCCGAAGAGCTTCTCAAGCTGGAAGGCGCGCACATCACGCTAGCCGAAAACGGCAAACTGGCGGTGGACGCCGTGCTGGACAGCGACCCAGCATTTGATGTGGTTCTGATGGACTTGCAAATGCCCGTCATGGACGGTTATGAGGCCACGCGCATCCTGCGACTGACGCACGACGCGCAGCAACTTCCCATCATTGCCATGACCGCCAATGCCATGACCAGCGACCGCGAGGCCTGTCTGGCCGCCGGCATGAATGAGCACATCGGCAAGCCATTCGATCTGGACAAACTGGTATCCCTGCTGATTCGTAACGTGGGGGCCCCGCCGCTGAGCTTTGGCGCACCAAACACTGTGCCAAGCGACAGGGCCGACGCGCTTCCCGAATGGAAGCCCGATGCGGTACCGGAAGTGGATGGGCTGGAACTGCCCCTGGCGCTGCAACGCCTGTCGGGGGTGCGCAGCCTGTATGTGCGTGCCGCCCAGGAGTTTCACGTCAATCTTGCCAATCTGCTGCCTGAACTATTGCGCCTGCATCGCGATGGGGAACCGTCTGCTTTGCGCCTGCCATTGCATATTTTCAAGGGCAATGCCGCCACCGTGGGCGCCAGCGCATTGGCGAGCCAATTGGCAGCGCTGGAGCAGCGCTACCAAGCCGACCCGGCGTTGGATGTGGAGCCCGCGCTGCGCGCACTCGAACCCGTGGTGACTGCGACCCGGGCCAGCCTTCAGCAGGCCATCGCGCTGCTGGGAGAAAGCTCAGCACAGGCTTCGCCCCCCAGCGTTGACGCCCAAGCAGGTGCCGCGCTGTTGCAAGAGTTGTCCGGATTGCTACGCGCCAATGACATGGACGCGCTGCTGCGTTTTGCGCAGGTCCAAGCCCCATTGCAAGCGTGCTACGGCCCGTGGTGCGAACAACTGGAAATGGCCATGCAGGATTTGGATCTGGAAAAGGCGCTGGCGTTGTGCAGCGCCAAACTGGCCGAATAGGTTTGGCTAGCGCTGCAGTCCGTGCCGCTCCATGCGGTAGCGCAGCGTGTCGCGGCTGATGCCCAGCAGGCGGGCCGCCTGCGTCACATTGCCGCCACTTTGGGCCAGTGCCTTTTGCAAATGCTCCCGTTCCAGCGCATCCAAAGACACCGGCGCCTGCGGTGCGGCACCGGCACCCGCTCCAGCGACGGCATGGGCACCACCACCCGTGCCAGCGCTTGGAAGCCGGGGCGCGGCACTCACCAGCATCAAGTCCTTGGCGCCCAACACGCCGGTATGTTTAAGCAACACCGCGCGCTCCAACACATTGCGCAACTCGCGCACATTTCCCGGCCAGTCGTGGGCCTGCAAGGCGGCCATGGCGTCTTCGCCCATCACCAGTTCCCGGCGGGCGTAGCGGCTGGCGAGCTGCGCCAGAAAGTGCGCCGCCAGCACCGGAATGTCGCCGACGCGCGCACGCAGCGGCGGTATCTGAATTTGAAACACGCGCAGGCGGTACATCAGGTCGGCGCGAAACTTTCCCTCGCGCACCTGCTCATCCAGGTCGCGATTGGTCGCGGCCACAATGCGCACATTCACCTGCCGGTCGGTCAGCGAACCCAGGCGCCGCACGCGCAGGTTTTCCAGCACGCGCAACAATTTGGCCTGCAGGCCCAGGTCGAGTTCACCCACTTCATCCAGAAACAACGTGCCTCCGTCGGCCGCCTCGATCAGCCCGACCTTGCGCGCATGGGCATCGGTAAAGGCGCCTTTTTCAAAACCAAATAACTCGCCTTCAATCAGGTGCGCGGGCAGCGCGGCGCAGTTGATTTCCATAAACGGCGCCTTGGCCCGGGGCCCGGTCTGGTGGCAGGCCTTGGCGACCAGTTCCTTGCCGGTTCCGGTTTCGCCCAGAATCAAGATCGGGGCGGCGGCGGACTCATCGGCCGGTTCAATCGCGGAAATATTGCGAATCAGTTCGCGCAAGCTGCCCATGGCATCGGATGCGCCCACCAGCGCCTCAAGGCTCGCGTGGCGCGCATCGCGCTGGCGGTAGTAGTCCAGGGCACGGCGCTCGCCGCGCTCGGCCAGAGCCCGCTCCACCACCTCTTTCAAACTCTGCAGGGTGACCGGCTTGGTGAGCAGGTCCATCGAGCCGGCCTTCATGGCGTCCACCGCCAGCGTTACGCTGGCGTGGCCGGTCACCATCACGATGCGCGGCGGGTCGTCTTGTTTGCGCAAGGCGCGAATCACCTCCAGCCCGTCCATGCCAGGCAACTGAAAGTCGACGATCACCACATCGGGCTGAATGCGCATCGCGGTTTGCACTCCGGCCGCGCCGTCGTTGGCCACCTCGACCAGATAACCCGCCTTTTCAAAAAACTTGGCGATGTTTTTGGCCAATACCAATTCGTCTTCAATGATCAGCAGCGTAGCCATTTAATGCGCCTCCG
>CAKZJN010000454.1 GCA_936943465.1 uncultured Rhodoferax sp. | reverse complement strand
AACACGGGGCGGGCTGGATCAAACCGGGTCAGTTCCGCATGCACCAGCGTCTCGAACATTTTTTGGGAGGGCTGCGGCTGGCCGGGCAAGCCACCGAGCACCGAGCCCTTGTGCTGGGCCAGCGCCTCCAGGTTCAGCACCTGGTGCCCCTGCCGGTGCATGGCCTCCAGCACACGCGTCTTGGCGCTGCCGGTCGGACCCGCCACGACGGTGAAGCGCAAGGCACCGGGCAATGCGTCGAGTTGCTCGATCACATGGTGGCGCCAGCTTTTGTAGCCGCCTTGCAGGCGCTTGGCGGACCAGCCCACCTCGCGCAGGATGTGGGTGAACGCACCGCTGCGCTGCCCGCCCCGCCAGCAATACACCAGCGGCTTCCAGCCCTTGGGTTTGTCGGCAAAGTACTGCTCAATGTAGTTGGCCACGTTGCGTGCGACCAGCACGGCGCCGACCTTGCGCGCATCAAACGGCGACGATTGCTTGTACAGCGTGCCCACGATGATGCGTTGCTCGTTATCGAGCACGGGGCAGTTGATGGCGCCAGGAATATGGTCTTCGGCAAACTCGGCCGGGCTGCGCGCATCGATCAGGGTGTCGAACTCCGACCGCTGCTCAACCGTTGCACGGGTATGATCAATTGAAGTCAATGGGTGTCCCGTTGCATGTTGATACGCAGGCAATTTTATATGTCGACCACACACGCCCCCGCCTCCCCGAACAACCCCGAATCCAGCCCCGCCATTCGCCTGACCGAGTTCAGCCACGGTGGCGGTTGCGGCTGCAAAATTGCGCCGGCCGTGCTGTCGCGCTTGCTGGCCACGGCCAACATGCCCCTGATTCCGCCAGCGTTGCTGGTGGGCACCGAAACCAGCGATGACGCGGCCGTCTATCAGCTCAATGACCAGCAAGCCGTCATTGCCACCACCGACTTCTTCACCCCCATCGTCGACGACCCGTACGACTTTGGCCGTATCGCCGCCACCAACGCCCTGTCGGATGTGTACGCCATGGGCGGAACGCCGCTGTTTGCGCTGGCGCTGGTGGGCATGCCGCTCGGCAAAATCCCGGAAGAGGCGATTCGCCTCATCCTGGCCGGCGGTCAGGACGTGTGCAAGGCGGCCGGCATCCCAATTGCCGGCGGCCACAGCATCGACACCTTGGAGCCCATTTATGGGCTGGTGGGTATCGGCTTGGTGCACCCTGGCAAAGTGAAGCGCAACAGCCAGGCGCAAGCCGGTGACGTGCTGATTCTGAGCAAGCCGCTGGGCGTGGGCATGCTGTCTGCGGCCCTCAAAAAAGGCAATTTGTCTGCCGACGGCTATGCCGACATGGTGCGCTGGACGACCAAACTCAACACGCCCGGCGTGGCGTTGTCGGACATGCCGGAGGTGCACGCCATGACCGACGTCACCGGTTTCGGTCTGGCCGGGCACTTGCTGGAAATCTGCCGGGGCTCGTCCCTGGCGGCCCAGGTGCAATTTGACGCAGTCCCCCTGATTCCCCTGGCCGCCGAAATTGCCCAAAGCGGCACCGCCACCGGCGCCTCCAAGCGCAATTGGGAGGGCTATGGCAGCAGCATTCAGTTGCCCGACGGCTGCGAACTCTGGAAACAAAACATGCTGTCCGACCCGCAAACCAGCGGCGGCCTGTTGATTGCGTGTGCGCCCGGCGCCGCAGAGCAAGTTCTGAAAACCCTGCACGCGCAAGGATTTGATGAGGCTGCGATGATTGGGCAGCTTGCAGCGGGTGGGGCGCAAATCTGCGTCATTTGACCCAATTCAGGGGCAAGAATTCCGTCCTTAGCGGCGTCGAATGAAAAGCCTTTGATGCAGCGCAAAAAACAAAAGCCCGGAAGCGCAAATTTTTCACACTTTCTTGATATTTGCTCTTCACGCGTAGAGCCGACCCCGTTACAGAAATGTAAAACTTAAGGCGGCTCAAGAATAATTAAAAAAATCTTGCAGCAGGTCTGGGGAAATGAAGTTTTGATCCGTCAAACAAGGCGGGCTGAATTTCGCAATATAAAAGGTTGGAAATATGACGATGCGCCTACTTCTGGTTGAAGACGATGTCATGCTCGGCAGTGCCGTGCAAAAGCACTTACAAAGCGATGGTTTTGCGGTCGATTGGATCGTCAGCGGCAAGCAGTTCACTGAAGCAGTGAATTGCCATGTGTACGATTTTGTGATTCTGGATCTGGGCTTGCCCGATGTCAGCGGCGAATTGCTGCTGGAACGTTTGCACAGCGCCCAGATGAATGTACGGGTGATTGTGGCCACTGCCCGCGGAAGCGTGAGCGATCGCATCAATCTGCTGAACATGGGCGCTGACGACTTTTTGGTCAAGCCCTTTGACCTGGACGAACTGACCGCCCGGGTCCGCAGTCTGCTGCGCCGCTTCCCGATTGTTGAATCGGAGGCCAATGCCACCACACACGGTGCGCTCAGTTTGTATCCACAGCGGATGGTGGCAACCTGGAACGGCGAAGAAGTAGCCCTCACCCACCGCGAGTTCTGGGTTCTGGAAACCCTGGTGCGCCGCAAGAACCAGGTGCTGACACGCCGCCAGATTGAAGAGGCGCTGTACGGCTGGGGCGAGGAAATGGAGAGCAATGCCATCGAGGTGTATGTGCATATGCTGCGTCGCAAATTCCAGCCTGAATTGATTCACACCATCCGGGGCGTAGGCTACAAGATCGCTCCGGTCTGAGGCATGGCCGAAATTCTTCTGATCCGCTCACTGCAGCGGCGCGTTGCCGTGGTGAGCTCGCTTGCTGTCGGCACCGCCCTGGTGTTGGGCATTCAGGGTGCCCACCTGGCGGAAGACAAGGAGGCACGGCAAAACCTGGATGCACATCTGGCAGAAGCCGCGCAGACGGTGATTGAATTTTCCAAGGCCGATGTCCAGCGGGCCCTGGCCAGCAAGAACACCACCTTGCAAACCTATACCCCCCCGGATGCCAACCTGGATCTGACTTTCCAGGTCTGGCTGAAGGACAGTGGCACCTTGCTCAAAACCAACGATGTCACGCTGCAGGGGCCGCTGATGCCGATCAACCTGGTGGGGTTTGAGACCGGAACAATCAACGATGTGCCGGTGCGCAAGTTTTCCATGATCTCACCCGACCGTAAATATGTGGTGCAGGCAGCGGAAATCATTGAGGGCCATTCGACCGATTGGCCCACCATGCTGCGCTATTACTTCTTGCCAATTGCCCTGCCGCTGCTGGCCTCCATGCTGGCGACGTGGGCCCTGCAACGCCGATCGGTCGAGGCCCTAGATGCGCTGGTGGACCGGTTGCGTCATATTGACCTGAACAATTTGGGCGAGGTCAAGCTGGACCGCACCACCCACGAAATTGAGCCGGTGATTGAAGAAGTCAATACCCTTTTCCAGAAGGCCAGCAACGCCATCATTACCGAACAGCGCTTCACCTCACTGGCCGCACATGAGTTGCGCACGCCCTGGGCGGGCATCAAGGCGCAGGCCCAGTTGGCCCTCAAGGCGAAGAACGACCCCGATCTGCGCGAAGCGCTGCAGGCCATCATCCATGGCGTCAACCGGGCATCGCATGTTTTCGATCAGTTGTTTGACCTGACCCGGCTGGAGAGCACCAGCCGCCATATCAGCGCGCAGTTCCAGCCGGTCAACCTGACGCTGGTCATGCAGCTCATTGAAGACGATATGCGCGGCAAGTTGCGCGACAAGAATGCCCACCTCAATTGCCGGCTGGAAGTGGCCGAAGTGCTGGGGCTGGAGTCGGCTCTCTACCTGATGCTGCGCAACCTGGTAGCCAACGCCACGCTGTACGGCCCGGAAGGTGGCGTCATCGAAGTCAGCACCGAACTGCAGGGAACGGACGTGCTGCTGCGCGTGGACGATGCCGGCCCGGGCATTCCCCCGGAGTCGCGCGACAGCGCGTTTGAACGCTTCAACCGCCTGAACCAGAACGGCCCCGACGGTGTTGGCCTGGGTCTGTCGATTGTGAAGAAAACCGTGGAACTGCACGAAGGGCGCATCCACCTGGACCAATCCCCTCAAGGCGGACTCCGCGTCGAAATCAGCTTACCCCAGCACGGATAAATTAGAGATCAGGCTTTCGCAAAGGCCTGCCGCTCAAACACCGGTCGAAACGCGGGCCTTGGCCTGGTGCAAATACAGCCAGAGCAGGCCGGCGCCGGTCACTGCCACCGGCAGGATGGAGCCGAGGTTGAGCCAGTTCCAGCCCTGCGTGGTGACCAGCGCGCCCGATGCCAGCGAGGTAAAGGCCATGGTGGCAAATACGCAGAAATTGACCACAGCCTGTGCCCGGTTCTTTTCTTCGGGGCGGTAGCCCTGCATCGACAGCGTGGTGCTGCCGGTAAACAAAAAGTTCCAACCCACGCCCAGCAAGGTCAGCGCCACCACAAACTGCAGCGGCTCCTGTCCGGTGAGGGCCACCGCAATACATGCCAGGTTCAGCAGCACGCCTACGCCCATCACCGGCAAGGCACCAAAACGTTTGATCAGGCTGCCGGTGAAAAAGCCCGGCGCAAACATGCCAATCACATGCCACTCCAACACCCATGCCGTGCTGGAAAACGGCAGCCCGCAGGTCTGCATCGCCAGCGGCGTGGCGGCCATCAGCAGGTTCATCACCCCGTAGCCCAGGGACGCCGCCAGCACCGACACAAAAAACACCGGTTGCTGCAGCAACTGCAAAATAGAGCGGCCCTTGGGCTCGCCAGCCGATTGCGGCGGCAGCGGCGCAAAGTGAATAAACGCCAGCGTCAGCATGGACAGCAGCGCCACCACCGCCAGCGCCACATAGGCTCCGGCAAAGTCAACCGCCAACAGGCTCTTGGTGCGCATGGCCAGATTGGGGCCGACGATGGCGCCCATCAAGCCGCCCGCCATGACCAACGACACAGCCTTCTCGCGGTAGTCGACGCTGCACAGTTCCACCGCCGCAAAGCGGTACAACTGCGCGTTGGCGCTGTAATAGCCCGCCACCACCGTGGCAGCCACCAGCAGCCAGAACGACTGGCTCATCACCGCCCAGGCACCCAGCGCGGTGGATAGCAAGGCCACCAAGAGGCCGAGTTGGAACGAGACCTTGCGCCCGTAGCGTGCCTGCGAGCGCGACACCAGCCCCGTACTCAGCGCGCTGCCCACCACATAGCCCATGACCGGAAGCGTGGCCATCCACGGCACGGGAGCCAGGCTTAAGCCGACCAGGCCGTTGATGGCAATGAAAGTGACGTTGTTGGTAAGAAAGAGCCCTTGGGCCAGGGCCAGCAGCCAGAGATTGCGGTTCATGGGTATTTATAACCCACAACTTATTTCAAGCTTTGGGGTCCGGGTAGGGAATGAACTCGGTTTCGCCTTCCACCGCAGGAAAACGCCCGGCGATCCAGTCTTCGCGTGCCTGCAGGATGCGCTCCTTGCGGCTGGAGACAAAGTTCCAGACGATGAAGCGGTGACCGATCGGCTCGCCACCCACCAGAATCACCCGCGCTGGTCCGCTGGCCTGCAAACTCGGCGTTTCGCCAGCGGGCAGTACCCGCATCTGAAGCGGCGCAAGTGCATCGCCGTCCAGCGAGCAACCGGCATCCAGCGGGTACAGAGCCCGTTCGGAATAGTCCGCCGGGACGGTCACTGACGCACCGGTTTGGAGTTGCAAATCGAGGTACAGCGTCGGCGTCTTGGCCGGTGCCGGAGAGGTCACGCCAAAGGCCGTGCCGGCCATGACCGCGATTTGCACACCGTCCATGCAGACGCGGGGAATTTGCGCGGCCGTGAAGTGGGCAAAGGCCGGTTCGCACTCTTCCTCTTCTGCGGATAGCGCCATCCAGAGCTGCAGGCCGTGCGCGGTACGGGGCTTGTCACGCCACTCTGCGGGTGTGCGCTCGGAATGCACAATGCCGCGCCCGGCCGTCATCCAGTTGAGCTCACCGGGGGCAATCTGCTGCACCACGCCGGTCGAGTCACGGTGCTCCATCTGGCCCTCAAACAGCCAGGTCACGGTGGCAATGCCAATGTGCGGGTGCGGCCGCACGTCGTGGTTGTCGCCGGGCTGCGCATGCACCGGGCCGAAGTGGTCAAAGAACACAAACGGGCCTACCGATTGGCGCGAAGCCGACGGCAACAAGCGCCGCACCACAAAGCCGCCTCCCAGGTCGTGCTGGCGGGGCAAGAGGGTTTGGTGCGTTGTCATAGGGGTTGGTGGTTTGAGGGGCTTAGTCCACCAGCGGTGCCCAGTGGTTCATACAGACGGCAAGCAATTTGCGATCGATCGGCTTGGTCATCACATCGTTCATGCCGGCCTCGCGGCAGGCATCCAGATCGGCCTGCATGGCGTTGGCGGTCAGCGCAACGATGGGGGTGTGCCGGTTGGGACCCTCCGCGCTGCGAATCAGGCGGGTCGCCTCCAAGCCATCCATCTCGGGCATTTGCATGTCCATCAGAACCAGTGCATACGGCGCCCGGGCAGCGGCTTCAACGCCTTCCACCCCGTTCACTGCCAGCTCCACTTCGTAGCCCAATTTGTCCAGCAATGCGGTGGCCAGTTTCTGGTTGATGGGGTGATCTTCCACCAACAGAATGCGTTTGCCGTGGCCAGAAGAGACCGGCGCCCTTCCAGCCTTGTCAGGCTGGTCGGGCGTGGCGTCTGGCGATGCCGACGTTTCAGACAACTCCGCCGGCGTTGAACTTTGCGCGACGGCTTCAACGGTTTCTGCGGACACTTCCAAATCGGTCGCCTGCAACGGCAACTCAAACCAGAAGGTGCTGCCCTGCCCGACGACGCTGTCCAGGCCAATTCGCCCGCCCATGCCCTCGGCCAACAACTTGCTGATGGACAGGCCCAAGCCGGTGCCACCGTACTTGCGCGAGGTGGACGAGTCGGCCTGGCTGAAGTTGCTGAACAAGCGCTCGCGCGCCTCTTCCGAAATCCCAATGCCGCTGTCCACCACCGCAAAGCGAACCCCTTTCTCGGCCGCCCGAAGCTGAATGCAGACTTCCCCAACCGACGTGAACTTGACGGCGTTACCGGCCAGGTTGATCAAAATCTGTCGAATGCGCAAGGCATCACCCACAAAGTTGGTGTGGACCTCGGGTGCCACCTCCACGCGCAGACCAATCGACTTCTTTTGCGCGCGCACCCGCAACATGGCTGCCACCGTCTCCACCAACGCCGGCAAAGAAAAGGGCTCCGCGGTGAATTCCATATAGCCTGCCTCGATCTTGGACAGGTCCAGAATGTCATTGATGATGGCCAGCAAGGCTTCGCCCGAACGGCTGATGTTCTTGACATAGTCGCGCTGCACCGCACTCAGGTGCGTGTCCTGCAACAGTTGCGACATGCCGATCACGCCATTCATCGGTGTCCGGATTTCGTGCGACATATTGGCCAGAAACTCGCTCTTGGCCTTGTTGGCTGCATCGGCATCTTCCTTGGCCTGCGCGAGTTGCTTTTCCTGGGTCAGGCGTTTGGTAATGTCGGTAAACACCACGACCGCGCCATTCAGGGCGCCGTCCACATGCAGGGGCGACGTGGAATATTCCACGGCAAATGAAGTGCCGTCTTTGCGCCACAGCACCTCGTGGCTGGAGATGCGCAACTTGCCGTCCTTACCGGTTGCAAACATGGGGCATGCTTCGCGCGGGTAGTGGCTGCCGTCGGCATGCGTGTGGTGCACCAGGCTGTGCAGTGACTGGCCCAGCAGTTCCTGGGGTAGGTAGCCCAACAATCGGGCCGCCTCGTTGTTGATAAAGCTGCACATGCCGTCTGCGGTCTGTCCCCAGATGCCGCAGTTGGCCGACTCCAAAATCAGGCGGGTGCGGGCTTCGCTTTCTTCTGCCTTGGCACGCGACTGGCGCAATGAAACATAAGCAGCCCACAGTGACAAGGCCGTCGCCCCAGCCAGCCACATCAAGGCCAGATCCCGCCAGCGCTCGGATTCGATCTGGGCGAAGCCGGGCAAATCGCTCACCGCGGTCACGGTCAAGCCAAACTCGGGCAGATCGGCACTTGCCAGCAAATGGGGGAAGGCACTGCGCTGGAAAAAACGGAGTTGCGGATTACCTTTCCAGGGCTCCAGATGCAATGGAATAAAGGCTTCACGCTGGTAGGTGACCAGCCTTTCTGCAGGCGCAAGGCTGCCAACCGTAGCCCCTGGCAGCGTCAACATTTCCAGCGATTCGTCGTGCGCCAGAATGATGACCCCATTGCTATCCGACACAAAAATGTCCGACTGCCGCGCCAGGAAAGACAGGCCGCGCACGTCTACCCGCGTCACCACGGCCCCCAGCACCCGGCCGTCCCGAATGACCGGTGACGCAAAGAACAACCCGGGCACGCCGCTCTTTTTGCCGATGGCATATTGCATGCCGGATTTTCCCTGGCTGATGTCCCTGAACCACTTGCGCTCCGAGGTATTGATGCCCACCGGATTCAAGCTGGGGTTGGTGACGCTGGAGGCGATGACATCGCCCGTGGCATCGATGACCATCATCAGGTCAACACCCAAAGACGTTTGTATCAGCGCCAGGTATGCATTGAGGTCCCGAAAGCTCGGGTCTTCCGACCACCGGTCAAACCTATCCTGTTTGGACAACTGGGCTTTGGCGGCAATTTCGCCAAAACGGTCAATCGCCTTCCAAACCCGCAAGGCATGGTCAAACGTCTTTGGAATTCCGTCTACATAGTGCAAATTGCGGCGAATGCTGTCTGCCACATCATCTGCAGTTGCTTCGGTTGCGGCTTGGTCCACCTTTACAAGCCGGCCGAGCTTGGATTCGTATTGCCAGGCTACCCAAAACCAACTCGCAGTGAGCCAGAGAATGGCGAGCAGAACGACGGTAGCGCTTAATTTTGAACGCGAGCCCATAGGTGGTGTTGACCGTGACGAGTCGCCAGTATATTGATACCCACCGAAAACGCACCTCGCCGAGCGTCCCCGCACAAAGGCCGCCAACCTGCGATGGGTGGGCACAACCCATCGCAGCGATGGTGTCGTTCAGGTGATAGTGAAGAAGTCGATCGATTGCTTCAATTGGTCCGCCTGCGCCGACAGCTCTTCGCTGGTCGCTGCCAATTCTTCCGAAGCCGAGGCATTTTGCTGCGTCGCCTTGTTGAGCTGTCCCATGGCACCGCCGATTTGTTCCACCGAGCTGCTTTGCTCGCTGCTGCTGGCGGCAATTTCCTGCACCAGTTCGCTGGTCTTCTGGATGCTCGGAACAATCGCGTCCAGCAGCTTGCCCGCCCGCTCGGCGGTAAACACGCTGCTGCTGGCGAGTTCGCCGATTTCCTTGGCCGCAGTCTGGCTGCGCTCGGCCAGTTTGCGCACCTCGGCCGCCACCACCGCAAAGCCCTTACCGTGCTCACCGGCGCGCGCGGCTTCAATGGCGGCATTCAGGGCCAACAGGTTGGTCTGGTAGGCGATGTCATCGACGATGCCGATCTTGGAGGCGATCTGCTTCATGGCCGACACGGTTTGAGCCACCGCCTGACCGCCCTCCGCTGCTTCCTGGCTGGCCTTGGTGGCCATGCTGTTGGTCACTTTGGCGTTGTCGCTGTTCTGGCTGATCGAGGCCGACATGACATTGATGTTTTCCGAAGTCTGCTCCACGCTGGCGGCCTGCTCGCTAGAGGCCTGTGACAAGGAGGTGGCAGTGTCACTCACCTGGCTGGCGGCATCGGTCAGGGCATCGGTGGCGGCACGCACCTCACCCAGCACCCGGGACAGGCTTTCGGCAGTGGAGTTGGCGCTTTGCATCACATCGCCAAACAGGCCGGAATAGTTGCGACGGATACGCTGGGTCAGATCCCCGTTGGAGAAAGCGGTGAGTAGCGTGGCCACGTCCTGCAGGCCTTGTTCGCTGGTATCCATCAGCCGGTTCATGCCGGCCGACATGCTGGCGTAAAAGCCCTGCTTGGACTCCAGATGCAAGCGCTTGCTGAAGTCGCCCTGCTCGGCAGCCGTCACCATCTGCGACAACTCCTGTTCCGAAGAAATCTCATCGGTGCGGTCAATCCAGTGGGTCACGCGGCCCAGCGTTTCACCGGCATCACTGCGGATGGGTTTGGCCAACAGGCGAATCTTGCGACCACCAATGTCCATATCCACCACGTCACCCGAGCGCACGGCCTGATCGAAACGGTCTGCCATTTCGGCGCTCTTGAACAGGCTGCTGATCCGGTTACCAAACAGCGACTCCACATTGAAGCCAGGCCCGCCCAGCAACTGCAACAGCGTACGGGCGGCCGGCGTTGCGTGGGCCAGCAAGGCGTTTGCGTCGGAGACCGTGACACTTTCCGGCAGGCTGTCCAGCGCCATCTTGATACGCAGGTTCTGACTGGCCGTCACTTGCTCGCGCTCCTGCGCTGCCTGCTTTTCCGCAGCCGCCTTCAGCTCTTCTTTGGTCTTGGTTTCCATGCTCGCAAGCGAGGCATTGGTGGCCATTTGCGAAAGGTGGAAACCGCCGCGCAAGCCCGTGGTGAGGGCCTTGCGGGCAAAGTTGCCCTGGGCCGCGTTGTGCAGCGCAGTCGCCTGTTCGCGGAAGCAAGCCTCAATCTGGTCCAGCATGTCATTGATGTTCCAGCACAGTTCGCCCAATTCGCTGCCTTCGGGAATATGGGTCATGCGTCCCTCAAACTTGCCGTGCGCCACGTCAAAGGCCACCGCGCTCAGTTGCGCCAGCAAAGCGTTTTGCCGGCTTGCGCGGCGGGCCCACAGGCCCACGACCAAAAGGCAGGGCAACAGGGCCAGCAAAGCGCCGACCGAAACGCCCATCAAGGCGCCCTGTACCAGCAGGCCCAGCAACAGCAAAGCCAGTGCGCCCAGCGCAAAGCGGCCCGACTCAGATTGAAAGAATGAAGTTTTCATAGCTCACCCCTTGTTGGGCCAGTGCGTGGGTCAAAAGTGCCAGCGATGCGGCACAGGCGTCTTTCGGGCCGGCTCGGCGTTCTTCTTCCAGCATCTGTTGGTAGATGCCGCTGACCACCGCGATGCCCGAAGCGCGCGGCTTGCGGCGCACGGAAAAGTAGCCCTCGACCTGCCCCTGGGCATTGAACGAGGGCGTGACATTGGCAAAAACCCAGTAAAAACCGCCGTCTTTCGAGCGGTTCTTCACATAGGCAAAGCACTCTTTACGCGACTCCAGGGTGTCCCAAAGAAACTTGAACACGCCACGCGGCATATCGGGGTGGCGCACGATGTTGTGCTGCTTTCCCAGCAGTTCTTCTTCGCTGTAACCGGAATACTCAATAAAGATGCGGTTGCCGTAGGTGATGCGGCCCTTGAGATCGGTTTTGGAGACGAGGAAATCATCCTCTCGCATGATGCGTTCCCGCGCAGGAGAAACGGTTTCGATGTGATTCATTGGAGTGTCGCCTTGTGTGTTGCAGGGCAATATTCGCACTAACCTTGTGCGCTGTGCATCATCCCTGTTTTTGTCTTTTCCGCAAGGACTTCGACAAACCCCTTGAAGCATGATTGACATGCATCAAACCTGCATACAAATGGCCATGCGCGTCAGTACTGCACCTGATGGAAGACGGTAGTACCATACCTGCCCTGAGGGGAACCCCAGGCTGACATCAGCCCCAAAATACAAACAGGAAATCAGGCTTGCAAGTTCAAAACGAAGCACAGTTCAAAAATCTGGTGCTGGAAAAGCTGGTGCAGAGCGCGCCGCTTGCCAGTACGCTGGAGACTTTGCTTTTGGGCCTGGAGCAACTTCGACCCGGTGCCATCTGCAGCCTGTTGCTGCTGGACGCTGACGGCAAACGCATCGGACGTGCTTTTGGCCCCAGCCTTCCCGGCTTTTATTCCGATGCCCTGATCGGGCTCGATATCGGGCCAGCCAATGGCTCTTGCGGCACGGCCGCCTTTACCGGACAGCGTGTGGTGGTCGAAAACATCGCCACCCACCCGTTCTGGGCGCCCTACCTCCCGCTGGCGACCCAGGCCCAGCTTGCAGCGTGCTGGTCGCAACCGATTCTGTCGTCCACCGGTCGTGTGCTGGGCACCTTTGCCATTTACTACCGCAGCCCGCGCGCGCCCGATGCCGAAGATCTGGCCCTGATCGAACAGTCGGCTTCGCTGGCCTGTATTGCCATTGAGAAAGATGCCGAGGCGCAAAAACTGCGCGACAGCGAAGAACGTTATCGCACGCTGGTGGAGTGGTCACCCGACCCGGTGCTGGTGCATCGCATGGGCGTCATTCTGTATGTCAACCCGGCGGCCGTGCGCATCTTTGGCGCGGAGACCGGCGCGGAACTGGTTGGCAAAAGCACACAAGACCTGATTCACCCCGACTTCCGTGGGCAACAAGCTGCACGCATGCAGGCCATTGTGTCCAAAACACCGATTCCGCCCTTGGTGGAGTCGCGGTTTGTGCGCCTGGACGGCAGCGTGTTTGATGTCGAGGTACAGGGCACCTCAATTCAGTTTGAAGGAGCGGCGGCCATTCACGTGGTGCTGCGCGACATCACCCAGCGCAAGCAGGCCAAGGAAAGGCTGAAGCTTGCCGCCAGTGTGTTTACCCATGCGCGCGAGGGCATCGCCATCACCGATGCCGACACGATGATCGTGGATGTCAACACCACCTTCAGCAGCATTACCGGTTACAGCCGCGATGAGGTCCTAGGCACCCAGCCCAGCATGTTCCGCCTGGGCCCCCATTCGGAGGCCTACTTTGAAGCGATGTGGCGTGACTTGAAAGACAAGGGCCACTGGAGCGGAGAAATTTGGAGCCACCAAAAAAATGGCACGCCCTATGCCGAGCTGCTCACCATCAGCACGGTGCTCGACGCCCAGGGTGCGGTGCAGAACTATGTGGTGATGTTTGTCGACATCACCGCCATGAAAACCTACCAACGGCAGTTGGAGACCATGGCGCACTTTGATGCGCTAACCAACCTGCCCAACCGCTTGTTGCTGGCCGACCGTCTGCAACAGGCCATGCGCCAGAGCCAACGGCGACAGCAAAGTCTGGCTGTGGTGTTTCTGGATCTGGACGGCTTTAAGGCGGTCAACGACCGCTACGGCCACAGCATGGGCGACCAGTTGCTGATTGCGGTGGCCCAGCGCATGAAGGGCGCCCTGCGCGACGGCGACACGCTGGCGCGGCTCGGTGGTGACGAATTTGTGGCCGTGCTGGTCGACCTGACACAGGCCGAAGACGCCGAACCGGTGCTGGAGCGCCTGCTGCAGGCCGCCTCTGACCCGGTCACGGTGGGCAACACCGGCTTGCAGGTTTCCGCCAGTATGGGCATCGCCGTGTACCCGCGCGATGGCACCCATACCGACTTGCTGCTGCGGCGCGCGGACCAATCGATGTACCAGGCCAAAGAGGCCGGTCGCAACCGATTCCACTTTTTTGACGCTGGCCAGGAACGCAACAAGCGTCCGCTTTAGGCCGAACCGGGCCGGCGGTTTGGCCCGGTGATCAGATCGCGGTGCGGGGCACCAGCGCCACCTCTTGCCAGTCGGCATCGTCTTGCCAACGCTGTATCCACGGCGGCACCTGATCCACTGGCATGGGCCGCCCGATGCCGTAACCCTGCGCCAGTTCGCAACCCAGGTCCATCAGCGCCCGACCATGCTCCAACGTCTCCACGCCCTCGGCAATCACGGTGCGCCGCAGTTGCCGCATGATCCACAAAATGCCGTCCAGAATGTGCACGTTGTCGCGGTCTTTGAGCATGTCGCGTACAAAGCTCTGGTCGATCTTCACGATGGGAATCGGCAGCCGCTTCAGGTACGTGAGCGAGGAGTAGCCGGTGCCAAAGTCGTCCAATGAAAAATCCACGCTCAAGGCGTCGCACTGGGCAATAAACCGGGCCACCTGGTCGATGTCGTCGAGTGCGCTGGTTTCCAGAATTTCCAGTTGCAGGCTGTGCGGCTGCAGTGTGGGGAACGCTGCCATGACACTCTGCAGCCGGTCCAGAAAATCCGCCTGCTGAATCTGCATGGCGCTGACGTTGACGCTGATCGGCAGGTGCACGCCCTCTGCCTGCCAGAGCGTCAGTTGGGTAAGCGCCTGGTAAATCACCCAGTCGCCAATTTCCACAATCAAGCGGTGGTTTTCAATCAGCGGCAAAAACTGCGCGGGTGACAGCAGCCCCTCGGTGGGATGGGCCCAGCGGATCAGTGCCTCAACCCCCACCACGGCGCGCGTACGCATATTCACCTTGGGCTGGTAATGCAGCACAAACTCGCGGTTCTGCAAGGCCAGGCGAATGCGCTCCAGGCTGGCATGGTGTCCGCGTGCGTCGCGGTCACGTTCGGCATCAAATACATGAAAGCGGTTTTTGCCCGCCAGCTTGGCCTGGTACATGGCCTGGTCGGCTTGGCGCAACAACTGGTCGGCATCCACCTCTTCGGCTTGCGGGTAAAAGGTCACGCCCAAACTGGCCGAGAGTTGCAAGGACAGCTCTCCGATCTTCACCGGCTGCGAAGTTACCGACAACAGGCGTGAGAGCATGGGCGCACCGGCCTGCGTATCCTGCAAGTCCAAGAACACGGCGACAAACTCGTCGCCCCCCATCCGGGCCAAGGTGTCGCCATCGCGCAGGCCTTCCTTCATGCGGCTAGCCAGCGCGCGCAACAGCAGATCGCCCACCACATGGCCATGCAGGTCATTGACCGCCTTGAAGCCATCCAGGTCCAGAAACACCACGGCCACCATGCGCCCGCGCCGGCGCGCCACCGTCATGGCTTGCTGCATCCGGTCGCCCAGCAAGGCCCGGTTGGCCAGGCCGGTCAACTGGTCGCTATAGGTCATGCGCTCGATGAGCAACGAAGCCTGCTTCTTCTCGCTGATGTCCTGCACCACGGCAATCCCAAACTGGGCCACGCCTTCGGGATCAAAAACCACCGACACCTGCACCCGCACCCACACCACATCGCCACTCTTGCGGATATAGCGTTTTTCAATGTCGTAGGAGCGGGTCCGGCGCGACACCAACTGCGCCAGATGCATGGCGTCCTGCAATTGGTCTTCCGGGTGGGTAATGCCCTGAAAGGACAGGGCTAGCAGTTCCTGCCGGTCGTAGCCGGTGATGTCGCACAGCTTGCGGTTGACGCGAACCCACTTGCCATCCAACGACAGGTGGGCCAAGCCAATGGCCGCGTTCTCAAAGGTTTCCTGGTAAATCGATTCGTGCACGTAAACGGTGAGGTCGCTTCTTTATCTTTTTATCCCTGGCGGGATCATACAAGCGCGCCCCACGGTCTCAGGCCTGAAACGCCAGAACTCCCGCCACCAGCGTGGCACGCACCCGACCCGGCAACTCGTAGCCACTAAAGGGCGTGTGTTTACCTTCACTGCGCAGTGCATCGGGTTGTACCGTCCAGTGCGCCTGCGGGTCAAACAGGCAGACGTCGGCCACCGAACCAACCGACAGGCTTCCAATCTGCCCGGACAAGCCGCCCAGCGCCGAGTCCATCACGGCAGCCGGTCGGCGCGTGATGGTGGCCAATGCGGCAGGCAAAGCCACCTGGCTGTCCTGCGCCCACTTCAGGGTCAGACTCAGCAACAATTCCAGTCCCGTGGCACCGGGCTCGCTCTCGGCAAACGGCAGCGCCTTGTGGTCTTCATCCACCGGCGTGTGGTCGGAGACCAGCGCGTCGATGGTGCCATCGGCCAGCGCGGCACGCAGGGCGTCACGGTCGCGCTGCTGGCGCAACACCGGCGTGACGCGCATACGGCTGTCAAAGAAGCCGATGTCGTGGTCGGTCAGGTGCAGCGAGTTGATACTCACATCACAGCTCACCGGCAGGCCTTCGGCCTTGGCCTGGCGCACCAGCTCCACACCGGCGGCGCTGCTGATGCGGCATAGGTGAACGCGCGCCTTGGTGGCGCGCATCAGCTCAAAAATCGTGTGCAGTGCGATCGTTTCGGCAGCAACCGGCACGCCGCTCAGGCCCAGCCGCGTGGCCAAGGGGCCACTGGCCGCCACGCCCTTGCCCAAGTGCAATTCCTGCGGACGCAGCCAGACGGTGTAGCCAAAGGTGGCTGCGTATTGCAGCGCGCGTTGCATGACCTGGGTATTGGCCAACGGCACTTCAGCCTGGCTGAAGCCAATGCAGCCGGCGGCAGTCAGGCTGGACATTTCGGCCAGCACTTCGCCTTCGAGCTTGCGCGTAAGTGCGCCAAGCGGAAACACGCGCGCCAGCTTGAGCTGCTGGCTGCGGTAGTGCAGCATTTCCACCAGACCGGTCACATCCAGCACCGGTTCGGTGTCGGGCGGGCAGACCACACTGGTGACACCACCGGCCACCGCTGCGGCGAGTTCGGAGCCCAACATGCCGCCCATGCGAACCGATAGGTCCACCAGCCCCGGTGCCACGACGCAACCAGCGGCGTTGAGGGTTTGCTCTGCCGCAAAGCCGGCGGGCGTTGCGCCGATGGCGAGAATCTTGCCGTCTGCAATGGCCACATCGGCCACTGCGTCATGGCCGCTGGCGGGGTCAATGACGCGGCCGCCCTGGATCAGGATATTCATACGGAAACCTCTTGCTTTTGACCGGCAACGGTCACGATCTGTTGCAGCGCCAGTACCAGCGCCTCGCACTCCGCTTGCGTGCCCACCGTAATGCGCAGGTGGCCGTCAATGCGCGGCTTGGCAAAGTAGCGCACCAGAATGCGCCGCGCACGCAGTTGCTCGAGCAACCAGGACGCCGCAAACTGCGGGTGGTGACTGAAGACAAAGTTGGCACTCGACGGCAGCGTCTCAAAACCCAGTTTGGCCAGCTCGGCCGTCAGCCAATCGCGGCTGGCAATGACCGACTGCGTGAGCTGCTGAAAGTAGGCGGTGTCTTCAATGGCCGCCTGTGCACCCGCCAGGGCCAGGCGGTCCATCGGGTAGGAGTTGAAGCTGTCCTTGACGCGGTTCAGGCCTTCGATGAGCGCGGGGTGGCCCATGGCATAGCCGACGCGCAAACCGGCCAGCGCGCGCGATTTGGACAGGGTGTGCACCACCAGCAGGTTGTCAAATTCGGGGATCAGCTTGACCGCGCTTTCGGCGCCAAAGTCCACATAGGCCTCGTCAATCACCACCACCGAGCCACGGTTGGCTTCCAGCAGTTCGCGCAGTTGGGCCAGCGACAAGGCGATGCCGGTCGGCGCGTTGGGGTTGGGGATGATGATGCCGCCGTTGGGCACCTTGTAGTCGGCCACATCCACTTCAAAGCGCGCGTTGAGCGGCACTTGCTGGTAGGCGATGCCGTACAGACCGCACCACACCGGATAAAAGCTGTAGCTGATGTCGGGGTACAGAATGGGCTTGTCGTGTTTGAGCAGGCCCAGGAAGGCATGGCCCAAGACCTCGTCGGAGCCATTGCCCAGGAAAACTTGCGCTGGGCTCAGGCCGTATTGGTTGGCAATGGCTCCGCGCAGCGCGGTGCCGCTGGGGTCGGGGTAGAGCCGCAGCTTCTCGTTCACCCCATCGCGAATGGCCTGCAAGGCGCGCAGCGACGGGGGGTACGGCATTTCGTTGGTGTTGAGTTTGATCCAGCCATCGGTCTGCGGCTGCTCGCCCGGCACATAGGCCTTGAGCTGCTCAATGCCCGTACTCCAGAAAGGGGAAGTGGTGATGCTGCTCATGCTTCGTTGCCCGCCACAATGCTCATCACGGCCATGCGCACGGCAATGCCAAACGTCACCTGCGGCAGGATCACGCTCTGCTTGCCGTCGACCACGGCCGAGTCAATTTCCACACCCCGGTTGATCGGACCCGGGTGCATCACGATGGCATCACTCTTGGCGAGTTGCAATTTCTCGGGCGTCAGGCCAAAGCGCTTGAAAAACTCCTGGCTGGAGGGCAGCAGCGCACCGCTCATGCGCTCGTTCTGCAGGCGCAGCATGATGACCACGTCGCAATCCTTGATGCCCTCTTCGAGCGTGCGGCACACGCGCACGCCCATGTGCGCCATGTCGGACGGCACCAGCGTATTCGGGCCGACCACGCGCACCTCGGCACAACCCAGCGTGGTGAGCGCATGGATGTCGGAACGCGCCACGCGCGAGTGCAGCACGTCCCCAACGATGGCGACCGTGAGGTTGGAAAAGTCCTTCTTGAAATGCCGGATGGTGAACATGTCCAGCAGCCCCTGCGTGGGGTG
>CAKZJN010000453.1 GCA_936943465.1 uncultured Rhodoferax sp. | reverse complement strand
TCGCCCAGCGTGGTCAGGCGTGCCTGGTGCGCCATGGCCTCGGCCTGGTGGCGCTCGCGCTCTTCGAGTTTCTTGCGTGCTGTGATGTCGATGATGGAGCCCATCCAGCCGGTCTGTTTTCCGCTGGCATCGATCAGCGGCGACTCGAACACCATGACGTTCAATTGGTGACCGTCCTGATGACGCCACAGCGCCTCGTAGCCGTCACGCGGGGCGCGGCCTTCCAGGTTGCGCTTGCTGCGCCACATTACTTCGTCCAGTGCGTCGGGCGGCCAGTAGGGCATGGGCGGGCTCTGGCCGACCAGCCTTTCTGCGGGCAGCCCGACCATATTGCAGAAGGTGCGGTTGACATACAGGATGCGCCCCTCGGCATCGCGTGCGCGCAGGCCAACCAGGGCTGAGTCTTCCATGGCCTGCCGCCATGCGGCCTCGGTACGCCAGGCGCTTTCAGCCATGGAAATTTGCTTCACCTGGCGGCGGAGCAGCACGGTGGCGACCAGCATCAGGCTCAGGAAACCTACCATCAGTACGACCGGCAGGGTGCGCCACAAGGGCCGCGTTGGCTCGCGGCTAGTGAG
Source organism: uncultured Rhodoferax sp. (assembly GCA_936943465.1). Lineage (GTDB taxonomy): Bacteria > Pseudomonadota > Gammaproteobacteria > Burkholderiales > Burkholderiaceae_C > Allorhodoferax. Next base: position 3,207 of record CAKZJN010000453.1, on the reverse strand, counting down.
TTCCAGATAGGCGCCCGGCATGTTGCCACCCACCAGCACCATGTAACTCTCGCGCCCTTGCGCATCCTGACGCAAGGGCACGTCGTCCACCGACGCAATGACCTGTTCGTAGCCGTCGATCAACTGCACATCGTATTTGCGGCTCAACCACCAAGGCACCCCGCGACGCAGCAGCAACGCCGGGGCGTAACGCACCACCAGCTTGTCACGCCCCACCTCCAGTATCAGGTGCGACGACTGCCCGACGCTATCCAACAAGCCTTTGGCCCCCGGTACCGGGGCGGCCAGTGCGTCGGGCGCATGCGCCACGATGCGGTTGTCGCCGTCCAGCCAGGTCACGCTGAGCCAAAGACTGCGCAAGCCGGCCACCACCACCGGGTTGGAGGCCAGGGCCTCAGAGGTCCGGGGCATGGCACCCAACTGGTAGCCCAGTTCCTGCAGCGTTGCCACCTCGGCATCCAGCCGGTTGCGCAACTGCGCCTCGCTGCTCAGGGCATCGGCAATCATGGTGGTGCGCCGGCCTTCCCGCTCTTCGACCTCTGCACGGTAGGCCCACGACAGCACCCCCACGACAAACACCGCCGAGGCCAGCAAGGGCAGCAACCACAAATTGCGCCGCAGCCAACCGAAGGCACGGCGGGCATCGGAGGGACTGCGGGATGTTGAAACGCTTGCGAGCATGAATCCAGTCTAGCGGCGCTGCGAGGTCTTTACGCACACGAAGACCCGAAAAATACGGGTTAACCCGCACGCGCGCCGCACCCGACGTGAAGATATGTGGAAAACCACAATAGCCTGCTTCTCCATGAAACAGGACACTGCACCGGTTCATCCATTAACAACGAAGGAGAAATTCCATGACCCGTTTTACCCGCCGCACAATCGTTGGAGCCGTTATGGCCGTTGCTGCCCTGGGCGCCAGCCTGGCGCAGGCCCAGACCCCCATCGTGATCAAGTTCAGCCACGTGGTGGCTGCCGATACGCCCAAGGGCAAGGCCTCCGAGTTCTTCGCCAAGAAGGCTGCCGAACTGACCAAGGGCAAGGTCAAGGTCGAGGTGTATGCCAACAGCGCGCTGTACAAGGACAAGGAAGAACTCGAAGCCCTGCAAATCGGCGCGGTGCAAATGCTGGCCCCCAGCCTGGCCAAGTTCGGCCCGTTGGGCGTGAAAGAGTTTGAGGCGTTTGACTTCCCCTTCATTTTTGACGACACGGCCGACCTGCACCGCATTACCCAAGGTGCTGTGGGCGCTAGCCTGATGGCCAAGTTGGAGCCGCGCGGCATCAAGGGCCTGGCCTTCTGGGACAACGGCTTCAAGTCGTTCTCGGCCAATACGCCCATCAAGACTCCGGCTGATCTGAAAGGCAAAAAATACCGCATTCAGTCTTCCAAGGTGCTTGAAGAGCAAATTCGCGCTGTCGGCGGCATTCCTCAGGTGATGGCCTTCTCCGAGGTGTACCAGGCACTGCAAACCGGCGTGGTCGATGGCACCGAAAACCCGATCTCCAACTTCTACACCCAGAAGATGCACGAAGTGCAAAAGCACCTGTCCATCACCAACCACGGCTACCTCGGCTATGCCGTGATTGCCAACAAGAAGTTCTGGGACGGCCTGCCCGCTGACGTGCGCGGCCCGCTGGAGCAAGCCATGAAGGAAGCCACCGTTTATGCCAACAAGATTGCGCAGGAAGAAAACGACATGGCCCTGGAAGGCGTGAAGAAGTCGGGCAAGACCACCGTCTATGTTCTGACCAAGGACGAGCGTATGGCCATGAAGAAAGCCATGGCTCCGGTGCACATCAAGATGGCTGACCGTGTCGGCAAGGAAACGCTGCAAACCATCTACAAGGAAACCGGCTTCGACCCTGAGAAGCTGTAATCCGATTGCTGCTGCGAACCTTGCTCAGGAACTGATCCCATGAGATTTCTAGACCACCTGGAAGAGTGGCTCGTCACCTTCCTTATGGGTGCCGCCACGCTGGTGATTTTTGTCGCCGTGGTGCACCGTTACGCTGCAGGCCTGCCCATCGCGGGCCTGCAGGACTGGCTTCTGTCCATCAACATGACCTGGGCGCAAGAGCTCACCATCATCATGTTCGTGTGGATGGCCAAGTTTGGGGCGGCCTATGGCGTGCGCACCGGCATCCACGTGGGTGTGGACGTGCTGATCAACCGCCTGAGCGAGGCTATGCGCAGCAAATTCATCATCTTCGGCCTGTGCGCGGGCGCCTTGTTTACCGGCATTGTGGCCACCCTGGGTGCGCGCTTTGTCTGGGAAAACGGTGCGCACTACTACTTCTCCAACCTGTTGGGCATGGCGGCAGAGGGTGCGTTTGAAGGCCCCACCACACCCGACCTGGAATGGGCCACCTGGGTGGTGTACAGCGCCATTCCGCTGGGCACCAGCCTGATGTGTTTCCGCTTTCTGCAGGTGATGGTCAGCTTCATCAAGACGGGTGAGTTGCCGCACCACGACCATGGCCACGTGGACGGTCTGGAAGAAGAAGTGCCGGTTGACACCAACCCCTACAACATGAGCGACAACCTGCATCCCGCCGATCTGAGCAACACGAAAGGCGGTACCAAATGAACGCCGCCATCATCTTTATCCTGCTGCTGCTGTTGATGCTGACCGGCATGCCGATCTCCATCTCGCTCGGCCTGACGGTTCTGACGTTTTTGTTCGGCTTCACCCAGGTTCCGCTGGAATCGGTGGCTCTCAAGTTGTTTACCGGCATTGAGAAGTTCGAAATCATGGCGATTCCGTTCTTCATTCTGGCGGGCAACTTCCTGACCCACGGGGGTGTGGCGCGGCGCATGATCAACTTTGCCTCCAGCATGGTCGGTCACTGGTACGGCGGCCTCGGTCTGGCTGGCGTGTTGGGTTGTGCGCTGTTCGCGGCGGTGTCGGGCTCCAGCCCGGCCACGGTGGTGGCTATCGGCTCCATCCTGCTGCCCGCCATGACGCGTGCCGGTTTCCCGAAGAGCTTTGGCGCCGGTGTGATTACCACCTCGGGCGCACTGGGCATCCTGATCCCGCCTTCCATCGTGATGGTGATGTACTCGGTGGCGACCAACACGTCGGTCGGCGCGCTGTTCATGGCCGGTGTGGTGCCGGGCCTGGCGCTGGCGGGTGTGCTCGGCGGTGTCACCTGGTACCGCGCACGCAAGTTTGGCTACCCGCGCCTGCCCAAGGCCACCCTGAAAGA
>CAKZJN010000452.1 GCA_936943465.1 uncultured Rhodoferax sp. | reverse complement strand
GCTCCGACTAGGGGCTTTTACCTACGGCTAAGTTAGCTGGATTGCTGCGTGGCGCGCAAACGGGCGTGCGGGCCGGCAAACCGCATATCCATTCGCTGGCCCACGCTCGCCCACGTCTGCTTCTGTGGCACTGCCCTTTTTACGTAAACCCCGTGGTTGGCACTTTGGCTCTGTGGTAACAGCGAATGGGGCCGGCGCCTGGACAAGCGATCTGCCGGCCTGGGTGACAGGAATGCCGCGATTGCGGGTGCTCACGACGGTCGGCTTTAGGGCAGTCCATTGCGATCCCAGATAGAAGTACTTCGTGAGCTTCGGAATCTGCCCTTAACGGTCAGTCGTGAAAGTCTGGACCAGTCGTTCACCGACACGACCAGCGCTACTAAAGCAGACCTTCGGTTCACCATCCCGCCCCTGAGGGCTCTTGTGCAGCGGTAGCGGGGCTACAGAGTTAGCTGCTACTCAAATCTGGGGGGACGTCGAAGGAGTCCCTACTCGTGGCTTTCTTCCTGGCGGGATTGGTCGTATTGGGTGGAATGCAGCAGTGGTGGCTCCAGCCTATCGTGTCCAGCATGTCTCCAAAGACATTGTTCTTTGGTGCAATCGGATTGACGGCGGTTACTGACAACGCTGCCTTGACCTATTTGGGCTCGCTTATTGTGGGAATTTCCGAAGAAGCCAAGTACAACTTAGTGGCTGGTGCTGTCGCGGGTGGTGGACTAACAATTATCGCCAACGCTCCAAATCCTGCTGGAGTTGCACTGCTGCGTAAGGGCTTTTCGGATGAATCGATTGGAGCGGGGGGCCTGCTTCTCTGGGCGCTACTTCCGACATTCGTTGCGATTGTTGCGTTCACTCGGATTTAACCGATTGACCTGCATGGCAAATTCCTGGCCAAAAACTCCAAAGTGGCAATCAAGGTCGAGGGTAATGCGGACGAGCGGGGAAGCGCTGAGTACAACCTTGCCTTGGGCCAGAAGCGGGCCGCAGCCGTGGTGACTGCACTGAAGGTTTACGGTGCCACGGACGCGCAGATGGAGGCCGTAAGTTGGGGCCGCGAGAAGCCCAAGGCGACGGGCCATGACGAAGCATCCTGGGCCCAGAACCGCCGCGCGGACCTGGTCTACCCTAGCAAGTAGGGCGCACCGAGATGCGATTCTCACCGTGTGTCCTGCACATCATTGCCATTGCGCACGGGTAGTCGGGGCGGGTGAGATTTATCGTTTTGGAAACTTAACCGGAGCGCGGTTGGCAATGCCGAGTTCCAAACTGCCTCGCATAAAATGGCTGCGGGTGTTCATGCCAGTACCTTGGCATGGCAGGTTTTTGCGCTGGTCGGGCCGCCACGCGGAGTAAACACGACCATGACCCAACCCCTGCTGCCTCGGCAGTCCTTGCGAGCGCTCCACATACCGACTCGCCTGCGTCTGCCATTCAATTTCACTCTTCTTTCGCTCCCAGGACGTGGGACATGCTGACTGCACTGGTGGTAGTTTTTGTCGTTGCCTACGCGGCAATAGCATTGGAGCATCCCCTCAAAATCAACAAGTCAGGTTCGGCCTTGGTGAGTGCGGGCCTTTTGTGGACGATTTACGCCATGTCGGTAGGCGATGGCCATCTGGTGGGTGAACAGTTGGGCGAGTCGCTCATGGCAACCGCCCAGATTGTGTTTTTTCTGATGGGTGCCATGACCATCGTGGAAGTGGTGGACGCGCACAACGGCTTCGACGTCATCACCTCGCGCATCAAAACCACCAAGCTCTCGACGCTGATGTGGCTAGTCGGCTTTGTCACGTTCTTCCTCAGCGCAATTCTGGACAACCTCACCACCACGATTGTGATGATTTCATTAATGCGCAAACTGCTGGCCAAGCACGATGACCGACTGTTCTTTGCCGGCATCATCGTCATCGCGGCCAACTCCGGCGGCGCCTGGTCGCCCATTGGCGACGTGACCACCACCATGCTATGGATTGGTGGCCAGGTCACCAGCTTGGCCATCATCAAGGCCGTTTTCTTGCCGTCACTGGCCAGCTTGCTGGTGCCCCTGGCAATCGTGGCCTATATGTTGCGCGGCAAAAGCGTGCAGGGCCCCACCGAAGATGTTGCCGATACGGACCACAGCAGCGTGTTTGAGCGCAATCTGATGTTCGGCCTGGGCCTTGGAATCCTGGTGGCGGTGCCGGTCTTCAAGACCGTCACGCATCTGCCGCCCTTCCTCGGCATTTTGTTTGGACTGGGCATTTTGTGGATCGTCGGTGACCTGGTCCATCGCAACCAAGATGAAAGCAGCCGCGAGTCGCTGACCCTGGTACATGCCATGAGCAAGATCGATATGGGCTCGCTGGTGTTCTTCATCGGCATTCTGCTGTCGGTCGCCACGTTGGAGCACGCCCATCTATTGACCGCGCTGGCGACCTGGCTGGATCAAACCGTAGGGCGTCAGGATGTGATCGTGATGATCATCGGCGTGGCCAGCGCCATTGTGGACAACGTGCCGCTGGTGGCCGCATCCATGGGCATGTACAGCCTGGCGCAGTACCCACCGGACCATTTCTTCTGGGAGTTCCTGGCCTATTGCGCAGGCACCGGAGGTTCCATTCTGATCATTGGCTCAGCGGCCGGTGTGGCCGCCATGGGGTTGGAGAAAATCCACTTCTTCTGGTATGTCAAAAAGATCAGCGGCTTGGCCTTTGTGGGCTATCTGGCTGGTGCCGGGGTCTATCTACTGCAGTACCAATTGTTGCACTGAGGCCCTATTTTTGAAGGCATGACAGTCGGCTCAGACCCATCCGGGCGCGGACCAAGCTTCCTGGGCCTCATGGCTTGCGGCGATTGGCGCGCGCAACCTTCTCCACCGGGCTTGCCATGATCGTCAAGCGCACATCCTCTATCTGGGCCAAGCCGGCACGCACCTGCAGCCCCTTGCGCAGGCGCTCCAGTTCGTCTTTGGCCAGCGCCTTAGGCAATTGCATTTGGATTAGCAAAACAGGCCTGCCTGCCAGCGCCTCGGGGGAGTCAATGGATCGGTGCGGCCCAGTGCCCAGACCCGTCGCCACATCGAGTTGCATGGCCTGGGGGAACTGGGCCCGCAGTTCGCGGTAGATCTGCGGCACCGGCAGCTGGTTGCTGGCCGAGCGCCGCAGTGCCTGCAACTCGTCCTGCAGTGCCACGATGCGCGATTCGCGGGTCTGCACTTCGGTCCGATTGGATTGCAGTAAATCCTGCAACAGGTCTTTCTTGAGAGTGTTGACGTCGGGCATCTGCTGACCCGACTGTTGCAGTTGCAGATCCACGCCCGTCAAGCCGAACGCTGGCAACTTTTCCTGCAAGGCCTGGATATCAGTGGCGGACAGGGGCTCGCCCACGATGTTGGCGCGAATCTGGTTGCCTTTGAAGTCCAACTCATGGGACACCACCAGTACGCGCGGTTGCGCGCGCAGCACCTCCTGCACAAAGCGCCCAGCGTTGCCCTCGAACCATTCCTTTTGCACCAGGTTGATGGCCAGGAACAGGCTGGGCACCAGGGTCAGCAGCACCACAAAACCGATCAGGGTGCGGCGCTTGACACGCGAGCGTTCCTCCAGCAATTTGACGCTGGGCAGGTGCATCAGCCGCACCATCATCAAAGTAGCAATTGCGATGAACACGCAGTTGATGGAAAAAAGGTAGATCGCACCCAGAAAATACGGCCAGTTTCCCATGGCCAGGCCATAGCCAGCGGTGCACAGCGGCGGCATCAGGGCCGTGGCGATGGCCACTCCCGGGATCAGGTTGGATTTCTCCCTCCGCGTCACGCCAATGGCACCAGCCAGACCGCCAAACAGGGCAATCAGCACGTCCCAGATGCTTGGCGTGGTGCGGGCCAGCAGCTCCGAGTGCGCCTGAGAAAGCGGCGTCACCAGGAAGTAAGCGGTGGAGGCCAGCAGACTGAGAAAGACCGCCAGGCCCAGATTAAACAGGGCAGAGCGCATCAAGGCACTGTCGTTGATGCCTGCGCCATAGCCCAGGGCCATGATGGGCCCCATCAGGGGCGAAATCAGCATTGCCCCAATGATGACCGCAGTGGAGTTGACGTTCAATCCGATGGAGGCGATGACGATGGCAAAAATCAGTACCCACAAGGCGGTGCCACGGAACTCCACGCCGCCCCGAAAGCTCTTGTCAATCTCGGCACTGTCGGCTTGGTCGTTGCGCAGGTCGAAACGGGCGTGAAAGTGTTGTTTGAGGTTTTCCAGATTCATGCGGTGGATTTGCGCTTGCGTCAGAGTTGCGCCAGTGGTGTCTGCGCAGCGGACTCATCGGCGTTCAGCAGCGCAATCAGTTCGCCCAAGTCCTGGTCCAGGCGCAGTAGCGTCTGAGCGCTCATCTGGCCCAGAGCCTGGGGCAGTACGCCCTCAAATGGGCCGGGTGCTTTTTTCAGCAGGCGGGTGCCGGCAGGCAGAATTTTCAGGTGCACATTGCGGCGGTCGTCCGGAGCCTTATCTAGCCTGATGAGTTCCTTGCGCAGTAGGGTTTTGACCAGATTGCTGGCGGTGGACTGGTGGATTTCCATGTGGCTGGCGACCCCGCCCATGCCAATGCCCGGGTTTGCCTTGATCACGGCCAGGGCCCATATCTGGGCACCACCCAGGCCCACTTCCTTCTCGGTTTGGCGGAAGTGGGTGCGCACGGCATTGAAAACTACACGGAAGCGGCGCAGCACGATTGCGGGAGTAACGGTGTCGGCGGAGGCAACGGGGACGGTGTTCATGGTGTTGGCGATTGATGGAACGTCAGCCCATGATGATAGGCCTCACTGAGCCAACCATTGGCCCCGCACCTTTTCCATCAACAGGTCCTCAAAAGTATAGAAACCCCGGTCGCGCAGCGCCAGTTCTGCCAGGGCAAAGGCCGCTCCAGTACCAAAGGCCTCGCGCTTTATGGAGTCGTGGGTGAGTCGCACGGTCTGGTAGGGAAAGCCAAAGATTACTTCGTGGTGGCCGACGATGCCACCCAAACGCAAAGAAGTGATCTTTTCGGCGTCCAGGTCCAGGCTTTCGGCTATCTTCTTCGCCGTGCCGGAAACCTCCGGCTTGGCTTTGAAATGCTGCTCAAGAATTTCCACGTCGGCAAACGGCGCAATCTGGCGCAGCAACCTGGCCGCCATGATCAGAAAATTGATGCCCAGCGTGATGTTGGGTGAACAAAGCACCCGGGTGTGTGCGCCCAGGCTGCGGGCATAGCTGAGTTGCTCTGGTGCGTATGCCGAGATAGCGCTGACCAGCATCAACTCCCTGCGCCGGAGTTCTTCGCCGTAAAGGGTCAGGGACTGCGGCACCGAAAAATCAACCAAGGCATCCACCGGATGGGTGTCCAGCCAATCAGATAGATTTGCCTCACCCAGGGTGAGCACTGGCACTTCGCCCATTGCCACCTTCTGCATTGCCGCGCTGGCGGTCTGTCTGGCAATCCAGCACAGCTCAAAGCGTGCATCACCAGCCAAAACCTCGGCCACCGCAGCACCCGCCTTGCCATAGCCGACTAGTCCAATTTTGATCACCATACGATCTCCTTTTAATGTCGGATTAAGAGCCAATTGCATTTGCCGCAATGCATCCAATACATTTGTCACAATGCATTATGATCGACCAGCAACTTCCTGGCTCTTCATCTGAACCCACAAGGCAAATTCCACATGCGACCACATCCCCATATACCGACCGCATTCAAACGTGAACTGTCGGATTGGCACATGTGGACTGGGCGTGGAGTGGTGATTGGCTTTGCATGCCTAGCAGGTCTCACAGTCGTGGGCTTTACCTGGTTGGCAGAACATGCACTTGCCCAGTTCTTCCTGTTTCAAAAGGCACTCTGGTGGGGCCCGCTGTTCTGGACACCGTTGTCGACAGCGGCCATTGTCTGGCTCACCTTGCGTTTTGCACCGGGTGCTGCGGGCTCGGGTATTCCCCAGGTCATGGCGGCGCTGGACCCGCAAGCGGTGGGTGCGGCACGGCGGCTTTATGTCTCGGTTCGGCTCACCTTGGCCAAGGTGCTTTTGACGAGTTGGGGCTTGTTGGCCGGGTTGTCGTTGGGGCGCGAGGGACCATCGGTGCAGGTCGCTGCAGGTGTCATGCACCATGCTCGCCGCTGGATGCCCAAACGGGCCGACGTTTCCGACCACAGTTTGCTGGTCGCGGGTGGGGCAGCAGGCATTGCAGCGGCATTCAACACACCCTTGGGTGGCGTGATGTTTGCCATCGAAGAGCTTTCCAAGGGACGTGAGCAACGCAGCAACAGCCTCATTCTGGTGGCGATCGTGATGGGAGGGCTGATGGGTGTGTCCGTCTACGGCAATGCAAACTACTTTGGGGTCATCCGGATTGAAAATTTTGGCGCCGCTTTGCTGCTGCCCGCCTTGCTGCTTGCCCTGTGCTGTGGACTGGCAGGCGGACTGTTCTCGCGGCTGCTGATCGCCTCCCTGTCCGGTGCCTCGACGGACTGGTTCAGCCGCATGCGGCGCAACTCACCGGTTCTTTTTGCGGCTGGCTGCGGCTTAGCCATTGCCATCCTCGGCGTGGTCAGTCATGGCGAGACTTTTGGGAGCGGCTATTCACACAACCGGGCCATGCTGGAAAACACTGACAACACCTCACCGCTCTACGTGGTGCTGAAGTTTTTAGCGACCTGGATCAGCACCTGGGCCGGTGTGCCGGCTGGCATCTTTGCGCCCTCGCTGGCCATTGGCGGTGCCTTGGGTAACGATGTGGCGCAACTGCTGTCCTACGCCAATGCGCCCACTTTGATCGCCCTGGGAATGGCGGGCTTTCTGGCGGCGGTGACCCAGGCACCGCTGACGGCCTTCATCATCGTGATGGAAATGGTGGATGGCCATGCGCTGGTCCTCAGCCTGATGGCCAGCACCATGGTCGCTGCCGGCGTGTCTAGGCTCATTAGCGCGCCCCTGTATGCATCCCTGGCGGATCTGCAGTTGCGGCGCATCCAGCCCTCGCATGCTCACCAGCATGGAACTGCTGCCTGAATGGCTGCAGTGATGCGAGCGCCGTTTGCCCGACTTTCATTTCAACCAAACAAAGGAGCAATGGAGATGTATCGAAAGATTTTGGTGGTGGTAGATGACCGCGCAGTCACGCAGTCGGCCATTCGTCAGGCCATTGAAATGGCCACAGTGCATCGCGCCGACATCATCTTTTTTTACCTTTTACCGCGCTACGTGCTTGCCACGGGTGACATGCTTGCGGCTGTGACACTCTCCCAGGAGGAGTTCCAGCGCCACGCCCATGACCAGGCGCACGCCATGCTAATGGCGGCCAGCAGACTGGCCGAACGGGCCGGTGTACAAAGTTTCAGGTCGATGGGCTCGGGTGCAGACGATGTGCAGTGCATTTGCGATATGGCCAGCAACCGGCATTGCGACCTGATTGTGGTGGGCACCGATGGACACAACGCGGTCATGCGCATTCTCAGCGGCAGCGTCATCCCGGGTCTGATCACTGCGGCAACAGTACCTGTGTTGGTATGTCGCGGCAACGACCGAAATGACCCACATGGACGGCGGGCCCGGGCGACCCTGCGTGCCCGTCAGCGCCGTGAGGAACGCTCTCGCAGTCGCCGCAACGAGGACAACGACTAAAAAAAAGGAGCCCCAAGGGGCTCCAAGCTAACTCACTTAGCTACCCGCCATGCCGCACGGGCTAGTCGGGATCGCTGATTATATTGGCTCAAATGCATTTGACTACTCCTTATCATCCAGTGCAGGAAAATCACCGGTAAATCATCTGCCAGAACACAGCGCAGGTGTGCAGTGCGTCTAACCCCTCACAGCAATGCCCGAAACAGTGCAATAGAGCCCATCCAACCAATGGCGAAGAGCGTCAGCACCATGCCAACAGCACGTCCGTTTCCCCAGCCGCTTTTGGCCACGACGAATGCATGAATGGCACGACCCAGCAGGAGTGCAATGCCTCCAACCAGCAGTACCCAGCGGGGAGCACCTGTTGCCTCCGCAGCCGCCATAGCTAGCAATGCGATTGGCACCTGCTCAGTGAAATTGCCATGCGCTCGCATCTTGCGCAATAGCCTCACGTCACCACCGTCGAAAAATTGAATTCCTGTCCTTGCGCGGTGGTACCCAACAAAAACAGTAAAAGGGATGTGTATGAGCGCGAAGATGCCGACGAAGATTGCAGTTGTATTCAACATAATTGGATTTCCACCGAAGTCTCATGCTTGAGCCGGATGTCGAAATTCTGGCAGACATGGCTTTTCGTCAAAGAGGGCAAACCATGACCACTGGGAGCGCTGCTAACGACTGGTATGGAGAACTCCATGCACCATGTGACTGGTTTGGAGCACCGGAGATCGATGACTGCTGATGGCTCATGGCGAGTGCTCGCATTGGTGAAATCATCGCCAGAAAGCTGACCCTGAAACACAGGATTGAACGGCTGGTATGGAGCAGGCAAATCGAAAACCTCTAAGACCGGAATCAGCCCTCTGCCGCCATACATCACCCAACCCACCACCTCGGTGGCAGGGCAAAGCCGTGCGACGGTGTGTGGTACCCCACCATGAGGAGCCCGGCTTGGCGCCGATTCTGCTAAAACCCACGCCATGACCCTGCACCTCCGCAATTTAAACAAGCACTACGGTGAGGTGCCCGTGTTTGCCAATGTGTCACTTGACGTGGCGCCAGGTGAGTTTGTGGCTATCGTCGGCGAGTCGGGGGTTGGCAAATCGACCCTTCTCAACTGCATGGCGGGTCTGGACCATTGGGATCGGGGCTCGGTGGTGCTGGATGGCGCGGACCTTGGCGCGCTGGACGAGGACGCCCGTGCCTTACTGCGGCGCGAGAAAGTAGGCTTTGTTTTCCAGGCTTTTCATGTGTTACCGCATCTGGACGTGGCCCAGAATGTGGCCTTGCCTTTGTTGCTGCTGAATGTGCCCGATGACCAACGGGTTAAGGAAATGCTG